>NZ_JRKB01000028.1:0-100310 GCF_000800945.1 Plesiomonas sp. ZOR0011 | reverse complement strand
ACATCACTGCAGGCGCGTTCACCTCTGAATCCGTGGGTAACATCTTTGTACAAGGTCACGAAGATGAAATGCTGGTACAAGAATTCAAACATATCGTGACTGTACCTACTGATCCACAGTCAGGCCAACCATCAGGTCAGCGTGTTCACAAGCCATTCCAGTTCACCGTTGCGCTGAACAAAGCAGTTCCATTGATGTACAACGCCTTGGCTTCGGGTGAAATGCTGCCAACCGTAACCCTGAAGTGGTACCGCACCTCTGTAGAAGGTAAGCAAGAGCACTTCTTCTCTACCATTTTGACTGATGCCACTATCGTGGATATCGATTGCCAGATGCCACACTGCCAAGACCCAGCTAAATCAGACTTTACCCAGCTGATTCAGGTTTCTCTGGCCTACCGCAAAATTGATTGGGAGCACACTGTTGCTGGCACTTCTGGTGCTGATGACTGGCGCGCACCGATCGAAGCCTAATGACCTACGAGTCACTGTCCGTTTGCGCTGCAAGCGGACAGGTTACATCCCAAGTGACATCAGACTGTCAACAAATACAGTCTGTTATTTGCTTCGAACGCCATAGGTGTTCGAGGCTTTTTTGCTTTGCCATGCGGCTGTGTTGTCGGCGGCATGGCAAAGCATCATCAAGGAAGGAGTGGTGAATGGCGAATCAAGCGGGATTGCAATTTACCGTCACAGTCGGTGAATTACCGGAAAGCACCTTTGCGGTTGCAGAGTTTACGTTGCATGAAGCCCTGAATACGCCGTTTGAGCTAAATCTTGAGCTGGCAAGTTTACAGCCAGATATTGATTTTGCTGCCGTATTGGAGCAACCGTGCGAGTTGTTGGTCTGGTTTGACGGCGAGATCCAGCGCCGGATCAGTGGAGTAGTCAGCCAATTTGCACAAGGGGATACCGGTTTTCGGCGTACCCGCTATAGTTTGCAAGTGAAACCGGCGTTGTGGCGTTTATCTCTGCGCCATAATGCGCGCATTTTTCAGACTCAGACACCGCAAGAAATCATCAGTATCCTACTGCAAGAAGCGGGGATCACGGATTATGCCTTTGCCTTCAAAGATGAACATGCTCAGCGAGAATACTGCGTACAGTACCGAGAAACCGATTTAGGTTTTATGCAGCGTCTGGCTGCAGAAGAAGGGTTGTGCTGTTTTCACGAATTTGAAGCAGGTAAGCACCGCGTCATATTTGCCGATAATACAGCGGCATTACAGACGGGGCCGGCGCTGTTTTTCAACTTGGCCAATCAAGGTAAGCAACATGGCCCGTTTGTGCGCCGTTTCCACTATGCCGAAAACGTACGTCCTGCGGAAGTGGAGCTCAAAGACTACAGCTTCAAAACGCCCGCTTATGCCCTGTCGCATAAAAAACAAGGCAGTGAACTGAGCCATCAGCGTGAAAGCTACCAGCATTTTGATTACCCCGGCCGTTTTAAACAAGACCCGAGCGGTACGGCATTTACCGGTTATCGCCTCGATGCGCTGCGCGCCGATGCCATGACCGGCGAGGGCGACTCTAATGCGCCGCAATTGATGCCAGGTTGTGCGTTCAGTTTAAGTGAACATCCGAACGGGATGCTGAATACCGATTGGCAAGTGGTGCGCATTACACATACCGGTAAACAGCCACAGGCGCTGGAAGAAGAGGGCGGCAGTAGCCCAACGGTTTACTATAACCAATTTTCCGTGATCCCCGCGCAAACACCGTGGCGCGCGCTAATGCCGCACAAGCCGATGGTCGATGGCCCACAAATCGCTACCGTGGTCGGTCCTGAGGGAGAAGAGATCTATTGTGATGAACATGGCCGCGTGAAATTGCAATTCCCGTGGGACAGATATGGTGCGAGTAATGACCAAAGCTCCTGTTGGGTGCGCGTATCTCAAGGTTGGGCCGGTGGACAATACGGCATGGTGGCCATTCCGCGCATTGGCCATGAGGTGATTGTCTCGTTTTTAGAAGGCGATCCGGACCAGCCCATTGTCACAGGACGCACCTATCACGCGACCAACCGACCGCCGTATGATTTACCTGCGCATAAAACGCGTACCGTGCTGCGTACCGAGACGCATCAAGGGGAAGGGTTTAACGAACTGCGCTTTGAAGATCAGGCCGGACAAGAAGAGATCTACATCCACGGTCAAAAAGACCTGAATGTGCTGATTGAAAACGATGTGGCTTGGCACATAAAGCACGATGAGCATCGGGATATCGATAACGAACGGGTGACACGCATTAAGGCCAATGATCACCTGACCGTTGAGGGCGAAAAGCGCGATCAGATTAAAGCGGACTATTCCCTCACGGTTGACGCTTCCATGCACCAAAAATTAGGACAAGCCTTGTTAGTGGAGGCGGGTCAGGAAGTGCATGTGAAAGCCGGCATGAAAGTCGTGTTGGAGGCTGGTGCGGAGATCACCCTCAAAGTGGGCGGCTGTTTTGTCAAAGTGGATGCCAGTGGTGTCACACTCGTGGGCCCAACCATCAAAATGAACTCAGGGGGTAGCCCAGGCTCTGGCTCGGGTTGGGGAGGACAGATGCCTATTCAACCGAATGACGTCGAGGTGGTCGCACCGCCGCCGACAATGGAGCCAGCGCGTCAGATCCCGACCTTAAAATCGGCCGAGCCTGTTTGTGAAGTCTGTGAAGCCGCTGCACAGGGAGCCCAATGAGTTTTTCGTTACCTGAAATAGTCTTACACAAAGAGGAGCAACTTTACTTGCTCCTCGATGGTGGGCAAATCGCGCAGCTAGAGCGGCGCTTGTTCGAGATAGCGGATACCCCCGCATACCAGCCATTGTATTTGTATGCACCATGGGAGAGTTTGCGTGAAGTCTCCCCCTGTTTGGTCGTCGCTACTGAGCCATTATTGCGCTGGTATGCGGCCGAGTTTCAACCCAACAGCGGCTATTTGCTCGCCTCAACCTTGGCATTGTTACCGTTTGCTGAACGCCTACGTGGCTGGATTGAAGCGCAAAGCCCTTATGGCAGTCGGATTTTGCTTAAACCAGCGCAACCAGAAGGCATGTATCGGCTTTTTCAGGACGATGATCCGCGCTTTTGGCAAGATATCTCGCAGGTGTGGATCCCCGTTCGTGAGCAAATGCAGCCGCGCAGTAAGCTCATCTGGTGGCATAAAACCGCTAACCTATCTACTGCTGCTGCAACAAAATTGCCACCACTGCGTGAGAATGCGCCTCTACGCCTGAGTGATGCCCAGTGGCAACGTTTGGGTGAAGTCAGTTGGTTAAATAGCCTTGATACGCTCTACCGGCATATGGAGAAATGGTTTCCTAGCCGATTGGCTGAGCAGGAGACGCCGAACCAATGGATCACTGATTGGGCTACATGGGGATATAAGCAAGGTTTCACGAGTCTTCGTGATCTCATGTTTTTTTCTAATGTAATTGGTTACATCGGTACTGTATGGCTTGATGATGGGCATTGCCCAGATATTGTAGAGCTTTTAATGAACGCATCGGTCTTAACGCCTTCACAGAGAATTGAGAAAGCGGCGCAGTTAGCGGAAATACAGAATAAAATAGGGATAGAACAATGAGTAGTCCAAATCAAGATGTATCGACTGCGAGCTGTATTGATGCTAAAGCGCAATCTTCACCATGCCCGCTGAAAAAAAATAAAATTCAATTATTGCCTGTGCGTTATGCACTAGTAGAGCAAGAACATTCGCATCCAGCCATAGCTAGTACACATAAAACTGATATTCAATATCGTCCCATCGGAATCCGCTTGATAGATGAAGAAAGTTATCTCTACCTCATCCACAGTAAAAGACCGGATATTATTTATGCTTATGAGTTAGGTCAAAATGGATTGGTCAAAAAATTAGAACAAACAGGATTAGATGTTGCGTCTGAAAATGGTGAATTTATTTATCAAGTGTCTGAGTCAACGATTGTAGTTAGTCGTTCGGGAAGCATTCAGGCACTCTATAGCCCAGTTAAAATTTCGTCGAAATTACAAGGCCAGTTACTAAGGTCGGCCAAGTTACGAAAAAAAATGATGCAAACTTGCGAGTTAGGTCGCTTTGATTGCCAAAAAGGTGCACCGCATCTATTACCTCCGAGTCAATTGGAACAATATTTAGCCGATATTAATCCACAGCACAGTACCAATGAGGAAATAGATCAGTGGTGCTGGCTTAAACAAAAGCCAGTACCACAAAATGTGAGTGTGTTAACCAGTAAAATTTTGCCCAATTATCAAAATGAGGCTGCGGTTCTGTTATTGGAGGATCCAATAGGGATTATGACAGAGCTAGCCAGCGCTTACCAAGCGATGTTGATGCAAGAAGAAGAGTGGATGGCAAAAGACAGTAATAGAGCTGATTACTTTGCTGCGAGCCAGATACTCCAATTGATTGAAATGAGCGATGAGTTGCTACTTGTCCATGCAGACAATAAAGATGCATTAAATAAGTTTAATAAAGCTCATCCGCATGTATTGGAAGCGCGTTATCGTGACTACTGGCAAGCCAAACAGAACTTTGCTCCAGAAAAATACAATATGAAGACCTTGCCTTATGCAAGTTCTTCCATGTATGTAACGGATACGAAAGAGCAAATTGCTTACCGCAATGAATTAGCCAAAAACGAAGCTCTTGCGAAGAAAATAGGGATCAGTTCGCAAGATTTGCAAAAAATGTTTGATCTGGCAGGCGAGCAGAAAAAAGATCTACTCTATGGCGAAAGCTTACTCGGCCTGCGTGTATCTCGCGGAATTTTAGAACGCATTGATGAAGCCGCCATGCGCAGTTGGTATAAGCCAGCACAAACTAAAATCACCCATTGGCGTGAAATGTGTGTTCAGCTTGATAATGACCGTACTGCGATGTTGCCTGCTGCGTACACGGCTATTCCTGTATTTGATAAAGAAGAGCAAGATAAATTTAAGCATCGCTTAGAGTTAGAATATCACTGGTTACTCGGTTTGGGGGAGGACCCAGCAAATAGGGAAAAGATCAGTGAATTTTTTGCAACTCTTGGAGAGCAAAATACTCAGCTTTGGGTTTCGAATGCAAAAAATATTGCAACTGTAGAGGATTATGATGGTTTAGCTGGTGATATTAATAATGCATGGTCCCTTAAAGAGAGTTTCAGTGCTCAGTTGGACGGCTTGTCTGGTTTGAAAGAGTTTCAGGATCAGATGGCTGGCGTGCATCTGGTTTTGATAAAAACCATACCTCAAGCTTTACAAGCTTCAATGGGGCGATTGGCTTCTGAAATTGCGCGCCTTTCTATTCCTGAGTTGCAGAATATGACTGAACGTATGCGTTCGGCCACGGCTCAAGTTAATGCGGTATTGCATCATGCCAAACCCGGTATTGTTGCACTCTTATTAGGGCATGCTAAAAACGCGGGGGTCACGTTAGATATTGGCTCTCAGAGTGATGAAGCTTACGCTAGATGGCAAGAAGGCACAGTAGATAAATTACAAAAGTTACGGACGCGTGCTGAAGAGGCCAAGCGAGTATATAACAAGGCAACCAAAAATACGCCAGCTGATTCAGCAAGGCGTGCTTGGGCTAACGGTGAATGGGCCGCATTACAGCGAGAAAGTGCGGCGCTGCGCGAACAATTATTCACCCATAGTCAGCCTTTGGCTGAACCTGGCGCACCGAAACCACGTTCGCATATTATCATCAAAGCAAGTGGTGCCACGTTAATCGAATTGGAAGAGCATCTGAGACTCAGCCGAGAGGCCTTGAGTCATCAAGTGATGCGGGGAAGTAGAGGTACGGCTTGCTTAGGCGTGATTGCAATATTCACCAATTGGCTTAATTACAGTAAAACTGCGGCTGATTTAGAGCATAAAGGTGAGAAAACACGTGCACAGACTATGGATTATATTTCTGCAGTGACGGGGTTGGTAAGCGCATCTCTCGCTCTAAGTGTGGAAGCCATTCGTGTGGGGATTTACCTGCGGTGGTTGAAGAATGGAGCGGAAAGTTTGCTCAAAACAAGTGGCAAAGTTGTGACGCTAGGGACTACAGCTGTTGGTGTATTAGGTGCGATATCGGCGGCTGCGGATGGCTACAAACAGGCTTCACAGATTGCTCGCCATTGGCGGCGTGGCGAGTGGGAGCCGATGTTAGCGTCTACTGTGGTGCTGGCGGGTGATGGGATGGTCACTTATGCCAGTGGTAAGGTTGCGCTTGCTGGATACCGCATGATGATGGCTGCGGTGGCTGGAGAGATTTCTTGGCAACAGGCCGCCACGGTAACGTTACGCTTTGCGGTGCGTTTTAATCCGACGATGTGGGTAGCCGCTGTACTGATTTTTACCGGCGAACTGGCCTATAACTTCCTGACATCAACGCCGCTGATGAGGTGGATCAGTGAGTCGCGGTGGGGAAAGCGCGGCAGTATTCCTTTTTTACACACGAACCAAGAGTGGGACTATACCACCCAGCTGCGCAAATGGCTGGAGGTAATGCAAACTCCGCGGTTGCAGGTGCAGTATGGGTCGAAGATTAAGCTCGTTGAAAGCAACTCAATTACCATGCCAGTACAACGTACATGGCTGACCCAACTGCGTATTGTGCTTCCCATGAGCACCCCTGACCAAGTGCGTATACTTGCCTTAGTGCTCAGTAATGGCAAATTGGTTGATATTACTAAAAATTTACGCCAAAAATCCCCAATACAAGACGCCGGATTATATTCTCGGCTGGATTTTGATTGGCCTGCAGATGACCAAGGCCGCATGGAGTGGCTGTATCTGGTTATTGCCGTCACCACTTCAGCAGGCATTACATTATTTGATGAGCAAGGCGGGCTGCGTTTTTCTCTGAATTTAAGGCAGCTACAAGGGCTGGAAGAGGCTAATTTGGCAGGGGATACACCGGGATGGCGACAGGCCAAACCGGTGGAGGACGATGATAAATATCCTTTAGATCGGAGCAAGATCACTGCACTGTTGCAGCCATTATTGAATTGATTTGAGATTATTTAATGAAAAAAAAATCTGTATTACCTTTTTTTGCCGGACAGCATCGGCAAGAGCAGCTCAGTGCCCGTACCGTTTTTAGCCCGTTACCGGTCATGACTAATGTTCCACCTGTGCGGCGAGCTGATTGGCTCACTAAAAAATGCGACCACTATATTGAAATAGGGGGCGCGGGCGGCTCTCTATTCCAAACTCAGGCTTTTTACATGCTTTGGATAATAGGGTTATCTGTGTCGGCTATGGCTTTTTGGGGATTACCGTGGGAGCATGGTCATGGTATGAGTCAGGGGCAAGGCTGGTCAGGTGTTTGGGCTGGGAACTATCAAGAGGTGTGGGTTGGCCCTAACCAGTGGCGGATGGAGTTCAGTTGGATGAACTTACTGGGAGCTGTTATGGGGTTGGGAATGGGGCCAGGTTTTGCGTTGTATGTGACGGTAAAGATTATTTGGGAGCATCAGCAACAATTGCACCGGGTGTTACCATTTCGCTTTCATCGCCAACGCCGCGAGGTGATGCTATCGCGCTGGGATAAGCGAGCTAAAAAAACTGAAGTGCGAATTTTTCCGTGGGAAGAGATGTGCGCCATGGTCGGGGAAGGTTCCGCGGTATCCACCAGTGGCGTAATGACCATGGCAACGTTGTTTTTTGGTATTAATTCCGATGAGAGACCGGGGCATTTTTGGTCGGGTATCAATGTCGGTACGCTGAGCAAAGAAATTGGTGCCAGTGAATGGGAAATGATCCGCCGCTATATGGATGAAGGCCCTGAGGCTCTTGATGAGCCAGCGCCAATCACCTTTAACGGCATGATTGATGAATTTTGCCGAGAGCGAAAAATACCCCGTAGTGCCTTCTCGCCATTGCGCCGTCTTTGGTGGGAAATGAACGGTACCCGTTTGGGTATTTTGCGGCTCAATATTCAAAGCCGGGTCCAAAAACGTTTTGCCGAGCGTTATTTCTCTGCCCATCCTGAGTTTGCAGCCTGGAGCGAGCCTCTGCCGCTAGAGCAATGGGCAAAACCGAGTGCGCGTTTGGTGCGTTGTAATCAGTTATTAGCCGAACAATACGCTAAAGGTCGCACGATTTTCACTGTAGGTGATGTGCGCGAATTGTTGGGTGAATCCATCAGTGATGAAGCCGCACAGGCATTAGATTATTGAGTATATAACTATTGTAACGTTTTTTTTCGTTACTGTGCGGCTCAAAACATTGAGTCTTGAATTCTGAATATACAACTAATGTGAATATAAAGAACCATCCAATGCTAAATATACAATACGGATATCTAGGTCTACTGTTATTCGTGGCCGGCTGCACATCACAGATGACATCACTTAGTGATCAGCAGCTATTACAAAAAGCCCTGCAAGGTCAGGGGCGAGCACAGTTTGAGCTAGCTACTCGCTTAGCAGGAAAAGCACAACCAGATTACAGCTCAGCGATGCACTGGATGAAGCAAGCCGCCGAAGGTGGAGTGATGGCTGCTGATTCGACAACACAAAGCCGCGCCGCAGCACAAGTAGCCACGTGGTATGAGCAAGGTCTGGGGGAGCCGAAAGATCCTGTCAAAGCGCGCTCGTGGTGGCAACAGTCTGCTGCTTTGGGAAATGCTCAGGCGTCATGGCGTTTGGCGCAGCTCTGTCAACAAAACAATGATGGCAAACTGGTGGCTGAGTGTGTGGATAGTTTGGAGCAAGCCGCGAAAGGTGATGTCATTGAGGCTCAGCGGGCACTGGCCCTGTGGTACAGTCAAAAATCCGAGGCATCTAAAGAAGCAATAGTCTGGTTGACGAAAGCCGCTCAAGCCGGTGACTGTAGCGCGCAGGCCACATTAGCCAGTTTTTACGCGCAGGGGCGTGGTGTACCACGTAACCTCGCGACGGCAGAGCGGTGGTATGCCAAAGCCGCAACACAAGGCGATCCGCAAGCGCTGCTTTGGATGGCAGAACAGAGTAGCGGTAAAACCGCCTTTCGTTGGTACCAACAAGCAGCAGAAGCCGGAGCCGCGTCGGCGCAGTTGTGGCTAGCGAATGCCTATCTATCCGGCAATCAGGTGCCGGCTAATCCCGCATTAGCGCGTGAATGGTTGGTCAAAGCGGTGAACAATGGGTCACATGAAGCGCAGTACCTGTTTGCTCTACAGCAAGCGAGCTCCGTTGAACGCGAACATTATTTAACGCTGGCGGCAGAAGGTGGGCTGGCTAAAGCCCAAGTCGCCTTAGGGCGTGCCAGCTTGCGTGCGCAGTCACTCAGCCAAGCGCGAGGATGGTTTGCTAAAGCGGCTGCGCAAGGGGATGTGGAAGGGCGTTTTGAATACGGTGAGATGTTACGTGCTGGCCAAGGTGGTGAGCATGACTATCACGGCGCTTATCAGCAATACCGCTACGCTGCGCAGCAAGGCAATCGCATGGCGCAATACCGTATGGGAATGATGCGCGAAGAGGGTTTAGGTGGGCCGCGTAATCGCCTGCATGCGTATGCATGGTTCTCGTTAGCGGCAACCCAAGGGATGGAAGAGGCGATCCAAGCTCGTGAAACTCTTGAAGGTATGATGACGCCGGAAGAGATAAAGCGAGCGCAAAAGTTGTCGCAATACTGGTTCAAACAGCAAGAGTCCACCTAAAGATATTGGGCTATCTTTTGATAATCCAGTGATGAGGCTGGTTGGTTCAGGCGCTGAGGTAAGCGGCGGGACGACGGGAGAGCGCAGTATCGCGCTATTTGGAGCGTTCGCACTCCCGTGTAATCGCTAACATACTGATTATACGCATTAACTGTTTTGTCATAATTGAGTGCTACAGTGGTCGGCTGGCGTTATTCATCGGGATTTTGGTTAACTTATGTCCTCAGCTGCTACTCCTTCGTTTCATCTTTTCCTGATTTTTCTCCGTCTTGGTCTGACATCATTTGGTGGACCGGTTGCCCATCTGGGTTATTTCCATCATGAGTTTGTTGCTCGCCGTCGTTGGTTAAGTGAGTTTGAGTACGCCGATTTAGTGGCCTTATGCCAATGCCTACCCGGGCCGGCCAGTAGTCAGTTCGGCATTGCGCTGGGCTTTCGTCAAGGCGGCTATCTTGGTGCGCTGGCGGCGTGGTTGGGTTTTACTTTGCCGTCGGCACTGTTGATGGCGGGGGCGGCGTGGGGAATCCAGCACTATGGGCTGTTACCCAATGGCTTTTTAATGAGTGGCCTTAAGTTAGCGGCGGTCGCGGTGGTGGCGCATGCGGTGTGGAATATGGGCTGGCAACTGTGTCGTACTCGCGGCACGCTGTTGCTTGCCGTGATGGCGCTGGCGGGATCGCTGATGATTGCGGATGCTCGTATGCAACTGCTATTCATCATATTTGGCGCGGTGGTCGGTCGGTTTTGCTTGTCGCCCGCGGCCGTGGGCTTGCGTGAGTCTATCTCTCACTCCATTCCTAATACGGCCTCGTCGATGGCGGTGCACTCTAGGGGGATGTCGCCTAGGCAGGGGATTGTTCTCCTGTTGCTGTTTGCGGCGTTGTTAGTGCTGCTACCCGCGTTGATGCTACTGGTGACATCACCGACGTTGTCACTGTCTTCCGCCATGTACCGCGCGGGTGCCTTGGTGTTTGGTGGCGGGCATGTGGTGTTGCCGTTACTGGAAGCGGAGTTCGTGCAGCCGGTTGGTAGCATGTCAGCCGATCACTTTTTGGCTGGATATGCATTGGCACAGGTGGTTCCTGGGCCGTTGTTCACCTTTGCCGCTTATCTGGGCATGAGCGAGCAGGGCGTGACAGGGGCGTTATTGGCGACCCTGATGATTTTTTTGCCGGCGTTTTTATTGGTCTTAGGTGGATTGCCGTTCTGGCAGGCGTTTTGCGCGCAGCCTCGTTATCGGGCTGTACTAACGGGCATCAATGCGGTGGTCGTGGGGATTTTAGCGGCGGCTTTATATCATCCGGTGGCCTCAAGTGCTATCCATCGCCCGTCAGAGGCGCTGATCGCCGTCGTTGGGTGGTTGGCATTGCAAAAATTGCGTTGGTCACCGATTCGGGTGATTGGCTTAACCTTGCTTTTGTATGGGTTATCGGTCGCGCTTTTGTGATTGCGATGGGGTTTATTCACTTGTGCTGAAAGGTTTCATTTACAACCCGTGCGGTGCGTGACGCTTTTTATCGTACTGGGTAAATACATGCGTTACCCTGCCGGCAGTTGATTATGTGTCAACGTTGTTTTATCACCCTTTTGCGTTTTGTGTTGTTTATTCCGCCGCAGATTTAGACTGCGGCGGTTTTTTTATCTATCTTGCTCTTGCCGGTTGAGCGTTTCCAGTCTTCCCCGTTTCGCGGCTAGAAAATGTCATTCCCTTTCGGATAAGCGGGTTAGGAAACGTTAGTGAGTGTCGGCTTTGCCGGCGGCGTCAGCCAGTTTGGCCAGTTGCTTATCCCACCAATGTGGCGCTCTGTTTTCATCTTCGGCTCTCTCTTTACGGCGAATAGCATTACGTACCAACATAGCGCCAACCCAGCGAAATGGCTCCGGTGGGAAATAACCGCGGGGGCCGCCAGTGAGCGCGCAACGAGTCCAGTCATTATCTTCGCCACAAACCAACGCCGAGAGGATCTGTCCGCCGATCCAGCTTTGGGTAACTCCATTGCCTGAATAGCCAAAGCCATAAAAAATATTGGGATGCTGCCGCCACGGGCCAAAAAAGGGCAGGCCATCTACCGAGCGATCGGAGGCGCCACACCAACTGGCGGCAATCGGGGTTTTATTCAGGTGTGGGAAGAAGTGATACAGCGCTTGGCTGAGTGACTCTTTATAGCGGCTTGGTTGGTCAAATTCGGCCAAATGGCGGTTAGCAAAAGCAAAGGTGTTACCGCCTTTTCCTAACATCAAACGGCCATCTGGTGTAGAGCGGTAGTAGTAAACAAACGTGCGCCCATCTACCACACAGCGGCCATGATCCATCTGTTGCTGCTGTAATGAGGCAGGTGCTGGCTCTGTGATCACCATGTCGGATGACACCAACACAATGCTGCGCCGGAACTCGCGAAAACGCTCTGCCATGGCACTGTTAATCGCCAAAATCACTTGTCCAGCCTGAACTTGCCCTTGCGGGGTACGAATAGTGACTACGCCGCCCTGTTGGCTATTAGGAATTAACTCGGTCATCGGGGTACGTTCGTAGACTTCAATGCCCATCGCGCGGGCGGTGTGCAAGAGGCCACGTGCCAGCAGCGCCGGTTGCACCGAACCAGCGTAAGGGCTGAAATGGGCTTCTTTATGCTGAGTTGAGCCACAGGCTGATGCGAGTTGTTCGCCATCAATGTGCTGCCAATGGTTGAGGCCTGAATCTGACAGTGCGCTGAGTACTGGCGCCATTCCCCCCTGCTGCGCCCGATTGGTGGCAGTATACAGGGTGCCTTCTAAGCGCAAGTCGGTGTGGATCCCGTGCTCATCACAAAAGTTGGCGATAGCGTGCACCGCTTGCTCGGAAGCGCTGACCAGCCAGCGCGCTTGTTGCTCACCAAATAAACGGCGTAGAGTGAGGTATTTTGCTGACCACGTCAGCATACAACCGCCATTGCGCCCAGAAGCGCCGGAGCCACACAGGTCTTTTTCTAGCACCACAATGCGCCAATTTGGGCGCGCTTGGCGCAGCGCAATGGCACTCCACAGGCCAGTATAACCACCACCAATAATGCACACATCGGCATGCAGTGTTTCGCTAAGTGGCTGCGGCTCAGGGTAGCCTTCACCTTCCAGTGCTTGTTCGAGCCAAAACGGATAAAACGGGGACGACATGACAACAACTCCTTTTCAATGTTTATGCATGCTGACGCCAGCGTTGCGTGCGCTGAAGTAATGCGCGACTGGCGAGATGTTCGAGCAGCTTGACCCCAGCGGCGGCTAATAAAATCAAGGTCGCCATGGCGGCCGCGGCGGCGGTATTGCCGGAGTCTTCCATGTTCAACACCGCGACCGAGGCGGGAATGCTATCGCCGGCATACAAGAAGATGACGGCAGAGGTGGTGGTCATGGCATTCACGAAGAGGTAAATGAATACCTCCAGCAAGGCGGGCAGGCAAACGGGCAATGTGACGCGCCAAAAAGCTTTCCATGCAGGAATCCGTAGCGATGAGGCCACTTGCTCCAGCTCGCGCGGCAGCTGTTTCAAGCTTGTCAGCAGTGTCATGTGCCCAACGGTGTAGTAGTGCATGACGCAGCACAACACCAACAGGGGCAGCGTGCCGTACAACAGATTGAGCGGATTTGCAGGATGGTTAAAAAAGGCACTGTAACCGAGTCCGAGCACCATACCGGGCACGGCCAATGACAGCATCGCCAGCAAGTGCAGCACTTGACGTAAGGGGGCAAAGTGACGGCCTTTTTCCTGTGCCCACGCTAGCAGAGTCAGGATCAGGGTACCGGCCAATGCGGTGAGAAATCCCAACTTGATCGTGTTGAGAAACGGCAACCATCCGTACACGCTGCCGCTATCAAAATCATAATTGGCGAAAGTGAGGCTCAGATCATAAGGCCAAAAACGGATCAATGAGCCGTAAATCGCCATGCCCGCCAATGCAATAAACAATAAGGCTATCGTGGCACACCAAATAAAGGCCAAGGTATCGCGGACAGGGTGTGGCTGAGGGATATAAGGCACACTACGGGTGCTGGCTTGCTCTTGTTGCCGTGAACGTAGGCGATGCTCTAAAGCAAAACTGAGCAACGCCGGTAATAGCAGCAACACACTGGCTACCGCCCCCAACGTGAAGTTTTGCATACCAATTACTTGCCGATAGATGTCGGTTGCTAGCACGCTAAAATTACCGCCAATGACCTTGGCGACACCAAAATCACAGATGCTCAAGGTGAATACCGCAATTGCTGCGCTGAGTAAGCCATAGCGCGCTTGTGACAATGTCACTGTAACAAAGGTGCGCCACGGGGAAGCACCCAGTACACGGGCCGCTTCGTACTGCCGCGCGTCGCTGTGCCCTAATGCGGTGGTCAAAATCATCAACGCATGCGGAAAGCACCAAAACCCCAGTCCAATGGCTATGCCCAGCGCACCATAGATACTCTGCTCACCCAGTAAACCGCGCGCAATGCCTTGATTGCCAAACCAGTACATCAAACTGATCGCGGGCAGCAGTGATGGCATTAATATAGGCAGTAAACCAATGAGGCGGAAAAAACCTTTCCACGGCATACAGGTTCGGGTCAGCGCATAGGCGTAAGAGAATGCCAAGGTAATGACGCTGACTGTAAGCACCAGACCTAACCACAACGTATTTTTAACGGACTGCAGCAGATTCGGGCTTTGCAGGTATTCGGCAAAATAGCGCAGCCCTGTCCAATTGCCTTGCGCGTCACGCACACTATTGAGCAGCATACTTAGCAGTGGAAGTAATACACCCATTGTCAGCAGTGCGATGCCACCGATCAGCAACAGCAGTTGCAGACGTTGGTCGGGACCACTGGCGGCACGCAGCTTTTGCCAGCGCAACCAGACGGAATGTGACGATGTAACCGGTAGTGTCACCGAGGCATTTGCGGTGTCGACGCGGGTATCAACATACAGGGAAGGGGATTTCAGGGATTGATCGCTCATGCGGCGCTCTCCTGTACTCGCGGTGCGCCCTCAAAGGCTTGCATGGCATCATCGGGCCAAGACAGCGCACAGCGCATACCACTACGCCAGTGTGCCGCGCTGGCAAAGGGTGCTAATACTTGAATGGTCTGAGGGCCGAAATAGGTCTCGGCCTGACAAAATAGCCGCAGCTGGCTGCCTAAAAACTCTATTTGCGTGATCACCGCCGGAAGCGCGCCGGCTTCGGCGGGATGCAATTGAATTGACTCTGGCCGCAGCGCAATGCTCAAACGACTCCCGGTTTGGCCGCGATTCGCCAATGTCAGCGGATGGGTATTGAGGCGAATTTGCCGTGGGCTGATGACCATGCATTCAAGAAAATTCATGCTACCGACAAAGCGGGCGACAAACTGACTGCTCGGGCGCTGATAGATGTCGCGTGCGCTACCGCTTTGGCTGATTTGACCTTGCTCCATCACCACGATGCGGTCGGCCATGCTGAGGGCTTCTTCTTGATCGTGCGTCACCATGATGGTGGTGATGCCAAGGCGTTGCTGTAACGCGCGGATTTCGGTGCGCAAATGGGTACGCACTTGGGCATCCAGTGCACTCAGGGGCTCATCGAGCAATAACAGTCCTGGCGAAAGTGCCAATGCGCGCGCCAGCGCCACACGTTGTTGCTGGCCACCGGAGATTTGCGCCGGATATTTGTGTGAATGTTCGCGCAGGCCGGTTAGATCCAGCCATTTCAATATGGTTTCCTGAATGTGCGCTTTGGGCAAGCGGCGATTTTCCAACCCGAAGGCAATGTTTTGCGCTACGGTCAGATTGGGAAACAAGGCATAAGATTGAAAGACAATGCCAAAATCGCGCTGCTCAGGGGGCAGCCACGTGATATCGCGATCTTGTTGGATGATTCGGCCGTTGTCCGGTAGCTCCAGACCGGCGATCGCGCGCAGCAGTGTGGTTTTGCCACATCCTGATGGCCCAAGAAAACAGACAAACTCACCCGCTTCAACCGAGAGGGAGATATCACGCAGAGCCTGAAATGCGCCGAATGACTTATTCAGGTGGGTGATCTGTAAATAGGGATGACTCATGCCGGAACACTCCTTTATTGGTATATACCAGTTTGCGGAAGGTATATGACCAAAGCATGACTGAAAAATGACAAACCGATGATGGTACGGAACTTGGGGGGATGGATGATGTGCTCTAGAAGCAGGCGGGAAATGAAAAACCGATCCCTTGTACATATAGCTACATAATAAATTAGCTACGTTGTCACTTCGGGATCGGTCAGCGTGTGCGGCAAGGTCGAGCGTGAACAATCTATGTGTACACGCTCACTATGTGTAAATGCTCAGCCTAGGATGAAGGCACAATTACTGTTTTTTCGGCTCGCTCTTACCATCAAAGCGCTGGCTCCATTCCGTTAGGATCTGCGTGCGCGCTTGTGATGCCCACTGAAAATCATTTTTGATCATCTGTGCGGCGATATCCTGCGGATAACCTGGGTGGGCTTTGGCCTGATCGGGGCGAGCGACCACCGCAAACGATTTGGCATACAGCGCATTAGCTTCTGCCGATGCGGCGAAGTCCATCAGGCGCTGCGCGGCGTCTTCACGCGGTGTGCCGGCGATAATCGCGGCGGCTTCCATATCCCATCCGGAGCCTTCGCTAGGGAAAATCACTTGCAG
This sequence comes from Plesiomonas sp. ZOR0011, assembly GCF_000800945.1. Taxonomy (NCBI): domain Bacteria; kingdom Pseudomonadati; phylum Pseudomonadota; class Gammaproteobacteria; order Enterobacterales; family Enterobacteriaceae; genus Plesiomonas; species Plesiomonas sp. ZOR0011. The sequence continues at coordinate 84,065 of NZ_JRKB01000028.1, read as the reverse complement.
TGGCGCGCCCTTGGCTTTGAGACTGGTGGCAGGAAAATCAAATGAAATCCCGATAACGGTTTCACCGCTGGCGGCTAACTTGCACGGTGCTGAGCCAGAGTGGGTGTAGCGGTCGATATTCTGATGCAGTTTTTGCATATAATCCCAAGCTTGATCTTGGGGTTGGGTCTGCATCCAACCGGCGACACTCAAATAACCGGTGCCTGATGAAGCGGGGTTTGGCATCACAATCTTGCCTTTGTAGATAGGCTTGGTCAGGTCAGCCCAACTGGTGGGGGCAGGAATGCCCTGTTTTTGTGCTTCCACCGTGTTAAAACACAACGCACTGAAATAGGCATCCAGACCAATCCAGCGCGGTTGCTCGCGCGCATCGCGAAAGCGCGCATCCAGCTGCTCAAGCCCTTTCGGCGCATAGGCGGCTAGCATGCCGGCATCATCAAGCTGGATCAGGCTGGTGGCCGCTAATCCCCATACCACATCGGCTACCGGACGCGCTTTTTCTGCCAACAGACGGGCGGTGATCACTCCGGTCGAGTCGCGTACCCATTTGATACGGATATCAGGCTGTTGAGTTTCAAAACTGCGCTTAAGCTCCGCTAACTGCTCCGGCTCAAACGCGGTGTACACGGTCAGCTCCGTTGCCGCCAAGGCCGGTGTGCTGCAGGCAATGGCCAGCATAGAACTTAAACAAGTACGTGACAGTAACGCCGATATTGGGTGTGACATGAAATTCTCTCCCTAGATGGATAACTAGACCGGATAAATTGGTATAAACCAGATAACTGAGGGAGAGGGTAGAAAAGGAATATGACAGCGGCGTGATCGGGGGATGACAACTTAGCGATCCGTACTGACAGCATCAATGACCGATACCAAGACAAACCTGTTATAGCGATGACAAAACCCGCGGCATCTCACGGCCTAATCGGCCGTATCGACTTCAATCTCTAAGCTGTCATGACGCCAGTATTCGATATCAAAATCCAGCACGCGGCCAAATTGGTCGTAGTTCAATCGCTCTAGATGCAGTGCCGGTAAACCGGCCGTTGCCGCCAGTAAGCCCGCTACATCATCAGGTAACGCCGTTGGTCGAAAGCGCACCTGCATTCTGGCATATTCCAGATTGTAATGGCGACGATAGAGTTCCGTCAGGCTTCCTGCCAGATTATGACTGAGCAGATCCGGCACTTGCTGCGGCAAGCAGTAGTTCTCGCAATAACAGACCGCCCGACCATTGAGAAAGCGCAACCGTCGGATCACAAACAACGTCTCCATTGGCTTCATTCCCAACCGTTCACGTAAGGCCGGCGGCACCGGCTGGCGGGTTGCATCTAGAACCTCGGTTTTGGCTTCTCCACCTTGTTCGGCCACGATTTGGTGAAAGTTCGAGGTAACGCGTGGATTGAGTCGCAGGCGCGGTGGGCTAACAAACCAACCACGGCGGTCTTGCCGATAAATTAGGCCGGACGCTTCTAATTGCGCCAGTGCTTCACGGATCGTCACGCGGGTGGTCGAGAACAGTTCACACAGCTGACGCTCTGACGGCAATTTGTGCAGCCCGCCAGCATGGATCTGGCGAGTCAGTTCATCTTTGATACGCAGATACTGAGGTTTGGTCATGATGATCCTGTAAGTCAGCTAAAGGCTAGCCCGCGTCAGGCTGTCGTACTCAGGCCAGCATTATAGCCACGATTGCCCATGGCCGTATTGATGAATTTTTTGTTGCAGTTGCACTTGCCCCTTTGACGTTCATGCCGACTCCCCGCACAATAAAAATAAACTGGTATATACCAGGTTGATATTTTCCATTAGCGCGACAACCTATCTCATTGCAGAGGGCATCAAGATGAATCACCCCGTGAGCCAGACTGGACAGCAGCATATACGCGCTCAAGCGCCACAAGCAGATTATCTGTTGTTAACGCCCGGCCCATTAACCACCACGGCAACCGTTAAAGAAGCAATGCTGTATGACAGCTGTACTTGGGATGCGGATTACAATCAGGGCGTGGTACAGCCGATCCGGCATACCTTGAAGGCCTTGGCTGCTGCGCAAGATCCGGCGCGTTTTACCAGTGTGTTACTGCAAGGCTCGGGCTCGTATGTGGTCGAAAGTGTGCTGGGCTCTGCCATTGGTGCACAAGATTGTGTCTTGATCATCTGTAATGGTGCTTATGGCGAACGAATGGGCGAGATCGCCGCGGTGTTAGGACTGGCGCATTATCTGTATCGCTGTGGTGAAACTGAATTACCTGATCTTGCTCAGATTGAGCAACTGTTACGTTGTCACAATGAGATCACTCATGTAGCGATGGTGCATTGTGAAACTACCACCGGCATGCTGAACCCGCTGAGTGAAGTGGCGGCGCTATGCCGTCAGCACAAATTGACTCTGATTGTCGATGCTATGAGCAGTTTCGGCGGGATCCCTTTAGATATGGCGCAGCTGGGGATCCACTTTCTAATTAGTTCGGCGAATAAGTGTTTGCAGGGGGTACCGGGGTTCGGGTTTGTGATTGCCGAGCGCGAGGCATTACAGCGTTGTCGTGGCCAAGCGCGTTCGTTGGCGCTGGATCTGTACGCTCAGTGGCACACCATGGAAACGCAGCACGGAAAATGGCGCTTTACCTCACCGACTCACACGGTTTTGGCTTTGGCGCAGGCACTGCATGAGCTGATGCTGGAAGGCGGTATCGCTGCGCGCTATCAGCGCTATTGTCGTAATCAGCAGCTGTTGGTGCAGGGGATGCAGACGCTTGGCTTTACACCTTTATTGCCCGTAGCGCTGCATTCGCCGGTGATCACCGCCTTCTATTCCCCCACCATCCCTGAATATAGCTTTGCTGATTTTTATCAGGCGCTTAAAGCGCAGGGCTTTGTGATTTATCCCGGTAAAGTATCGCAAGCCGATTGCTTTCGTATTGGCACCATTGGTGATGTGCATGAGGCCGATATTCGCGGCTTACTGCAAGCCATGGCGCGTGCAGTACCGGCCATGATGCCGGTGGTTCAAGATGCCACGATTTAACTAACCGCGATTTTATGAACTGCAAGCCAATGCTGCATGACTGCTGATGCAGCGCGCTATTTCTCACTTTTAGATCTAAAGGAAAGGGCATGTCACAGGTAAAAGGATTAGTACTGGATTGGGCGGGGACCGTGGTCGATTTTGGTTCGTTTGCCCCTACGGCAATTTTTATGGAAGCTTTCGAGCGCGCGTTTGATTTCCCTGTGTCGTTGGAGGAAGCACGTCAGCCAATGGGATTGGGTAAATGGGATCATATCGCCGCGGTCGGTCGCTTGCCGGAGGTGGACGCACGTTGGCGTAGCCGCTTTGGTCGCCCGATGCAGGATGCGGATGTCGATTTAATCTACTCCACGTTCATGCCACTGCAAATTGAAGCGGTAGAGCGCTATGCCGACCTGATCCCAGATGTGTTACCGGTGCTGCAGCGCTTACAAGCGCAGGGCATTCGCATTGGTTCGTGCTCTGGTTATCCGCGTGCGGTGATGGAGCGTCTGGTGCCGGCCGCGGCCGAGCGAGGTTATCGACCAGATCATTGGGTTGCAACCGATGATTTAGCCGCCGGCGGGCGTCCTGGGCCGTGGATGGCACTGGCGAATGTCATCGCGCTGGGGCTGCCGAGCGTTTGGCAGTGTGTCAAAGTGGATGATTCTGCGCCGGGTATTGTGGAAGGGCGCAATGCGGGGATGTGGACTGTCGGCTTAAGCATCACCGGTAATGAGTTTGGCGCATCGTTAGCTGAGTTTAACGCCATGTCTGCGGAGCTCATAGCACAGCGTCGTGCTAGCGCAACCTCGCGTTTACAGCAGGCGGGAGCGCACTATGTGATTGACTCGTTGGCGCAAATTGAATCGGTCTTGGCGGATATTAATCGCCGGTTGGCTGAAGGTGAGCGGCCATAATGCCGATACGGCTTGCCTGCTTGAATTAGTCTTTTGGAATCTCAGCGGGAGGTAATCACACTACCGCTGAGTTTTACTGGTGCAATACACAATCTATTAAGTCATCATCCGAAATATTAATTCATAAATCCTACACGCGCCAAAGGCGCGCAAACATCATCGCTAAACTCTGCTTATCAGGATCTTTATTGTCTTTTCGCTACAGTGTTTTGCGCTCTGCACAAGCGGTATAGCTTGCTGGGGGAAAATTACTGTCTGGCCGATATTAGCTTGTACGTGTATACCCATGTCGCGGAAGAGGGGGGATTTAACTTACGTGAATTTCCGCAGAACTGCACATGGTTAGTGTGTATTGAGGCGCAGCTTGGTCATCAAACCATGGCGCAATGTTTAGCTGCCGCATCATAGAACCTTAAACACGGTGAAAAATCAGGCATACTGAGAGGAGAAGGTTTAGTGAACTCCCCAGTATGAAAGGTACCGTTAACGCAATGGTTAAACAGCGTCTACAGAAATTACTGAAAAAATCGCCCACAGAGTCGGCGCAGACACGTATTGGTGAGCCGGTGTTAGAGGATTATGCGTGCGCTGAAGATTTCAACGAGCGCCGGTTTTGGCACAAGCTAAAAGGCGTGGCTAAAAAAGCCGGCTACAGTGTGCTAGAAAAATGCCTGTGGCTATATTACACCGCGCAAAAGCCTGACACCCCAAAATGGGCGAAAACCGCAATTTATGCTGCACTGGCGTATTTTGTGTTACCGCTAGATGCGATTCCGGATTTTATTCCTGGGATCGGCTATAGCGATGACATCAGCATTTTGGCCTCAGCGTTATTGTCCGTATCGCTGTATCTGGATGCGAGCGTAAAGCAACAGGCGACGGAAAAGCTTTCAGTATGGTTTGGCGACCGTGATGAATGAAGCAATATATCAGTGAGAAAAAAGCGGCATAACGCCGCTTTTAAACTGGAAGGAGGGAAGAACTCACTCATTACTCACGCACAAGAGCATCCACCGGATCAAGGCGTGCGGCATTGCGTGCTGGCAAGTAACCAAAAATTACGCCAATTAAGGTGGCACTGCTAAAGGCCATAAACAGTGACAACAGGGAAAATTGCATTTTCATGCTGCTGACCAGCAGGCCGAAAATCACACCAATCCCGAGAGACAACACCACGCCAATCAAACCGCCAACCAACGAAATCATCACCGCCTCAATCATGAACTGCTGCAAGATATCACTCTGACGTGCACCGACCGCAATCCGGATCCCGATTTCTCGCGTGCGTTCAACCACGGAAACCAGCATGATATTCATCACGCCTACGCCGCCAACAATCAAAGAGATCACTGCGATAGCTGAGACTAACAAGGTCATGGTCGCCGTGGTTTTCTTCACCGACGTCAAAATGGTATCACTGCTGTAGGTGAAGAAATCTTTGCTACCGTGACGACGAGTAAGTAACTCGGTCACAGCCTGCTCTGCTAACGGCGGCGACACGCCATCACGCACACGTAGGGTAATTTGTGAAAAGTACGATTGCGTCATAACTCGGCTCATCATCGAGGTATACGGGATCCACAATGACAATGTATTACCTGCGCCACCCCAGCGATTTTCCTCGCGCACAACGCCAATAATTTGTAGTGGCATATTGCCCGTGACGACCACTTGACCCACCGGATCGGTTTTACCAAACAAGCTACGGACCGATTTTTCTTCAATTACCGCCACTGCCGCTTGCTGCGACAAGTCTTGGGCGTTAAATAACCGCCCTTGCACCAGTTTCAAACCGGTAACCGAAAAAAACGTTGGGCTAACCCCAGACAGCGAGCCGCTTAGGCTTTTGTTACGCCAGCGCACTTGCGCCGCCGACGTTATTTTCGGTGATGCACCACTCAAATATGGCTGTTCCTGCAACACCCGTAAATCACGTTCATTCAATGTGCGGATTGCAGAGGCATTTTCATCGCCCCAGCCTTTACCGGGGAAGATATCAATCGTATTGGTGCCCATGGCATTGATGTCATCGATGACTTTTTGCCGTGCGCCTTGACCTAATGCCACCACACTGACCACTGCCGTGATACCGATGATAATCCCGAGCATGGTGAGAAATGTCCGCATCCGGTGGGCACGCATGGCATGCCACGCCATCCGAAACGCCTCTTGCAAACGGTCGAGCGTATTATTGCTACGTCGAGCTGCGGTTGTATCGGGTGTCAGCTCAGGTGGCTTAGATTGTACGGCGCTAATGTTCTGCGTAATGTCTTCTGCTGGTAGCTCGCGCAAGGCAGTATGTGTAGGCAAATTTGCAGGCTGCGAAGCACTATCACGGATCACGCGGCCATCTTTTAACTCGATGATCCGTTCCGCATGGGCCGCAATCGCTGGATCATGGGTGACCAGAATAACGGTATGACCTAACTGATGCAGCTCTTTAAGGATAGAGAGCACCTCTTGCCCACTTTGGCTATCAAGCGCGCCGGTCGGCTCATCGGCCAAGATCACTTCGGCACCATTCATCAACGCGCGCGCAATACTGACGCGTTGCTGCTGACCACCGGATAACTGACCAGGCTGATGGTGCATGCGCTCCGCTAAGCCTAAGCGCGACAGAAGTTGCATGGCGCGCTCACGTCGCGGCTGGCGTGCTTGGCCTGCATAGATAGCGGGGATCTCGACATTGGCACACGCATCCAGATGCGGAAGCAAATGATAACGCTGGAAGATAAAGCCAAAATGGTGACAGCGCAGGTCCGCAAGCCCTAACGCATCTAAGGTCGCAGTATCTTGACCGCGGAAAAAATAGTGTCCGCTGCTCGGTCGGTCCAGACAGCCGAGCAAATTCATTAAGGTCGATTTACCCGAGCCTGAGGTGCCGACAATCGCGACCATTTCACCAGCATGAATCGTCAGATCCAGTGGCTGTAAAACCGTTACCTGCTGATCGCCGTGGCTAAAACTGCGCGATAAACCGCGTAGTTCGATCAATGGCGGCTGCATCAGCGATTCTCCTCATCTGATGGCATACCGTTTGAGGTTGGCAATTCACTGCCAATAATCACTTCATCACCGGCTTGCAAACCGCTGGTGACTTCGGCATTAACATCATTACGCAAGCCTAAGGTAATTGGCCGAGCTACTTTCTTGCCATTTTCTAAGACATACACTTCCGCTTTATCACCGCTAATCGTACCGGTGATTGCCGATAGAGGAATGGTCAATACATCGTTGCGCTCGCCTAATTCAATGGTGACTTGCGCTGTCATCGCCACACGTAATGTGTGTTTGGGGTTCGGCACCTCAAATTGTGCGTAGTAGTAAACGGCATTATTGGTGGTACCAGAGGTGGTCGTATTGGCATCATTAATATTGGTGGGTGCTAATTCGATACTGCGCAGCACGCCCTGATAGCGGGTATCTGGATCGCCGAGCAGGGTGAAATACACCGGCATTCCTGCGCGGATCCGCGCGACATCAGCTTCAGAAATTTGCGCTTTGACCGTCATGGTATCCAGATTAGCCAGTTTAAGCAGAGTGGGAACTTGCTGCGTAGACACCAAAGTCTGACCCTGTTTAGCGACCAAACTGAGTACTGTGCCATCCATCGGCGCCGTGATCCGGGTATAACCCAATTCAGTTTTTGCCGTTTCAACATTGATTTCTGCGGCGGTAATATCCGCCCGTGCGGTACTGACCTCGGCACGGCTCACTGCCTCGTTGGCGATTGCGTTGTCCAAATCGATTTGCGAACCGGCTTGGCGTGCATAAATTTTTTGCTGGCGCTGTAAATTCAGAAGATTAAGACGTTGCTGCGCCTCGCGGGTTTGCAACGTCGCCCGTGCTTTGATGAGATCGGCTTCGGCTGCGGACAGTTTGTTCTGCGCCAATTTCGGATCTATTTCCGCCAGCAAGTCACCTTTTTTAACGCGCTGACCTTCGGTTACCAGCAGGCGCGTGATTTGCCCAGAAACCTGTGCACCAACATCCACTTGCTCATAGGCTTGCAGTACGCCAGTGGCTTGTACGCTTTGCTGAATATGGTGTTTGGCGACTGTAGTGGTCAGATAAGTCTGCTTATCGCTGCTTGGCCAAAATCCCCAAATAAGACTCACCAGAATCAGTAAGATAATCAGTGCAATAAAGAGTTTACGGCGACGTGTTGCGCGACCCATAGTTGATTCATCATATATAACAGAGATGCGCCATTATACGGGTAGCCATGCCGGAATCGAAAGGTCAAAGATCCGGCAGGGCTTTTCGCTTGTCGTGACGTATGGGTTATAGTGAGGTATAGCCGTATAACCAGTTCAACGAAGAGGGACGTGAAGCTCGCTCAGTATTATCCGCCGATTCGTCTTGGCACTCTTGCACAACGATATTGCTATTTTTAACCTGCCGCTTGACCGACTGCAGTGCATTATGTGGTATTGAAGTGGTTGGGATTTTCAAAATAAAGGAAATACCTAACTCGCAGCCTTTGGCTGCCAGCTTGCGCAGTTTCTTAAAATAGACCGAGCGAAAACAAGCCGGAGTAGCGGCAAAAGAAACCGTCTTGATCGACATATTGAAAATGATATCCAGACTTTGGTATAGCTCGTCTAAATCTTGTGCGTTTTTAACCGGTTCGTCTGATTCACTCGGGGCAACGAGTGCTTGAGTCGCATGCGAAGCATGCTCTGATGAGACATGACATCGCGTAATTTTACCCGATTGATCAAAAATCAATTGGTACGCCAGTTTTGATGGCGATGAGAGATGAGTATCTGTAGCCAAGATGGTATCCCGCAGCTTCTTGTTTATGGGTGTCACTTTACAGCGTAGCTGGTATTTTTATATATGCCACACCGTTACGTTAATCAGGTTTTGCTGTGACATTATTACTGCGAGTTACTGATGTTTATAGATGAGCAGGTGAATAGCGCTATTCACTCTATAAATAGATCCTTTTGCGGCAAAGCACGCTCAGAATAACATGATGATATGTAATCCTTTTCCTTTTTGACACTCAACAGCATTACGCCAAAGCATAATTAGTATTATGCGAAGAATATTTATTCTGTTGTTGATGCATGTCAAACAACGTAGCTACATGACATTATGAATGCATCTTTAAAAAATATTTAAAACTAACTGTTATATCATGTAGCTGCTGATTTCAAATTACTGATGGATTTTGTCGACCAGATGTTTTTTTATAAAATCGGCGCACGTGACAGGCTTGCCAAAGAAATACCCTTGTAACAAATTGATATTCAGTGCTTGCAAGTGACGAATCTGCGTCATGGTTTCAACCCCTTCAGCTACCGTAATGAGCTTCAAGCGATTCGCTAAATCAATCACATTATCCACAATATGTTCTGCGGGAGAATTTTCTCCAATCATCTTGATAAACATTTGATCGATTTTCAGCGAATCGATGTGAAAGGTTTGCAAGTAGGAGAGGCTAGAGTTACCCGTGCCAAAATCATCTAACGCAAACAAAATGCCCAATTCGTGTAATTCAGTGAAAATTTCACGTGTCATCGGGTTGTCAGTAATCATTTCACGTTCAGTAATTTCCAGCGCCAACGTGATCGCGCCTTGTGGAAAGGCTGCCAGAAAATCACGGCAATCAGTCACAATGTCTTTATTTTTGAAATGGGTATAGCTGATATTAAAGCCAAAATGAAAATTGGGCGGTAACAGCGCTGCCTGCGCCGCGAAAATGGTACGCACCTGATGCATGAGGCTACGCGTCATAGGAACAATTAACGCACTTTCTTCGGCTAATGGAATGAACTGATTCGGCGGGATCAACCCTAATTGCGGATGTTGCCAACGCATCAGTACTTCACAGCCATGCAAACCAAAGTCTTGGCTACGTACAATCGGCTGCATGTAAGGGACAAACTCATTTTGCTCTACTGCACGCGCCAGCATGCTAATCGGTGAAACCACTCGGCTGAGATAACGGTAAGTAATGTACGCGAACAACAACCCAATCAAAATAAAGACAGCGATACTGGCATGAGAGTTATTGATGGCGTACCAAAGCAGCTTACGACTGGAGATCTGCGTCAGTACCTCATACGGGTAGTGGTCAGACTCCATAACTTGGGTAATTTTCTTCTGTGGTAAAGGGCCGCTATACACAGCGCCATCAGAGGTCATCCACTTATTACCAATACGTACCACTATCTGTAAGTGGTTGCTGAGTAAATTCAGCGTCTGATGCAAATACAAACCATCAATACCCACCAGTACAGCAAGCCCTTCAGGTCCTGTTTGGCGAAAGGCTACCAGCGGTGATCCTGGCGTCACTGAACTGCCATTCATCAAATACAATTTGCCTTCGTAATAATTGGCTAGCTCAAAATCAGAATTTTTTTTCCCTGATAGGATCGTGCAATAAATATTATTATTTAAAGCAATATTTACATTCCTGACATAAGGAATCGTGATTACCTGATAAAGCATCTTCTTTACCATGGCATCAGAACAGCTTAGGTCTGCTGACGAAGCGATATTGTTAGCGGCCTGCTCTGCTCGCTCAAAAATATAATCAAACTGGGTTATTGCAATCTGCAACCTACGTTCAGTTTCTTGTTTTAGTTCAGTTTTTGCTTGCCATACAATTGCCATCCATCCGACCGAAATCATCAGAATAAAAACAAAAAAGGCAATGACAATCCGACTAAGTAGACTTTTTTTAACGAGTTCAATCATTCTTTTTTAGCAAGCTAGTAAGAAATAAAACAAAGTGGATGATATTTTTTATGAGTATACGTTAACAGTGATGTCAATTCATAAGGTTTTCTGAAAGCCTGTTCAAACGGTTTAATCATTTGGATTAAATAACACCAATTAACAATTAAATGGCACCAAACAAACCCAGTGGCGTCACGTGATTGACGATGTATTTCAATTTGTTTCTGCGATATTTAGCAGTAAGAACTCAGGCAAAGCTTACACATAAAAATCATGAAAAAAATAAGGTGCTCTAAGGCACCTTATTTTATAAATCATGGCTATGCATGCTAGTGCATTGCTGAATGCTATGGAAACACCGACATAAACAAGAAAGTAGCAAATAACACGATGTGGGTAACCCCTTGCATGAGCGTTGTTTTACCGGTGCTAATGGTTTGGGTGCTTACCAATAAAGTCAACGCCAGCATGATTGTCTCTTTGGTATTCAGACCCAGAGTCAGCGGTTGATCCAGATAGATAAAAATTGCTGCAACAGTAGGGATAGTTAGCCCAATACTGGCCAATGCGGAGCCTAATGCGAGGTTCATACTGGTTTGTAATTGATTAGCTCTGGCCGCACGAAATGCGGAAATACTTTCCGGCATTAATACCAAGGCGGCAATAATAATCCCCACAACCGCTTGTGGCGCGCCAATGATAGAAACAAACGCTTCTAATGTCGGAGAAAGCAATTTTGCTAAACCCACCACTGAGACTAAGCACACAAGCAACGCAAAAATATCTAGGACTAACCAGCCACCAGGGCTATGGCTTTCCTCTTCAATACTGACCTCATCTTCAACCGAGCTAAACATAAAATACTCTTTATGTTTAACCGTCTGAATAAAAATGAACGACAAATACAGAACCAGCGACACAATACCGGCAAAAGCCAGCTGCGATGATGAAAACACCGGACCATCCGCAGAGCTGGTAAAATTCGGGAGTACGAGGGTTAAAACGCATAAGGCCGTCAAAACTCCAATGGCCGTGCTCGCGCCACGCTCCTGAAAGCCTTGCTCATTATGGCGTACACCACCAATGAACAGGCAAAAGCCGATAATGCCGTTAAGAATAATCATTACCGCAGAGAACACGGTATCTCTGGCCAAGGTGAGATCGCCAGCATTACCGTCGCCACTACCGGATAACATGATAGAGATAATGAGCGCAACTTCGATGACCGTTACAGCCAGAGCCAGCACTAATGTGCCCAGCGGTTCTCCCACCTTATGCGCAATTCGCTCAGCATAGTAAACCGCAGAAAATACCGCGTACATCAAGGCGATGGCCGTGAATGCGATCATCAGGGCCGAGTCGCTTGCGGTAGCATAAACAATGCCCAATGCACCTAAAGAGAGGAGTGGAGAAGAGTGTTTTAGTTTTAGTTTCAATAGGTTGTCCTCAACGCGCGTTCATCAATTAAGGTTCACGGATCAAAACGGCAATGTACGAAGTAGAAATAGACGTTCCCAAAAACGCATACGTCACCCATGTCGGGCGCTCTTGGCTATTTGACAAGTTAGTTTGCATCGCCGCGGTCGTAAAGATGACCCAAGAGAGAAAAATCGCAATCAAACCCGCTTTGCCTTTATGCTTTTGTATTGCATGCATCAGAGTAAGCAACAAAATGAACCCCTTTCATCTGTTATCGTCAATAGCACTGATTTAAGCATATGTAAATCATCTGTGACACGATAAGCTATGATTACGTGATGTGCATTTAGTTGCGGTTTAGCTAATACAGATGATAGTTACAGTAAGAAAGAAGAGGGCACTGAGTAGCGGAATTGTTGGCAAGCAAGAGCGTCATCTTGCATTGGCGTGAATGAGAAAAATAGGGTCTTGCACGGGTTTATCATGCAAAACCCTTGAGACTTATTTTATCCGTTCGTAGTTTTGTTGCATCTCTTCTGGCGCAATACCGTATTCACGTTCGGCTAAATAGCCATTTTTGAAAACCTGCATTCCTTTCGGATCCCAGCTAACCGCAATAGTCGCTGTTTTTCCATCTTGGCTATTCAGTAATTTCAAAATACGCTCATCGATCTTAATCGCTTGAATCGTCTTTATTCTTTTAAAACGCTCAAATTTAGTCGATGTAGGCAGCTCCCCATAAGTTTCTTGCCACTTATCTTTAGGAATTAACCATTCATTATAAATATTGCCCGCCACCGCAAAAGGCATCCGCGCGACAATCACATTGTCGGTGACCCTATTGGTGGTTTCCAGCTTGTAGCCGCCCTTACCATCAGAAACGTAAGTGGGAAATTGTTGCCCAATTTCAACCGATTGTGGAAGACGGCCTAACGTTACCGTGCGCTTTCTATAGATTTCAGGTTTTTCAAACGCTTGCATTATTTCTGGAACAGTTTTGATATCAATAGGAGTAGCAGAAAAAGCACTGAATGAGCAGCAGGCAAGTAGGAGAGATGATGCTATATATTTCATATCGACGCTCGTTATTGTTGTCAAGTAACCGTTTGCGCCATGAGTCTAACAAATGTTGATGAGTGACACTATGAATGCTATCTCGGTTGAAGAAAACTGTGATCGTAATCATGTCGCATAAAAAAGCACCCTGTAGGGTGCCTTATATTCAAAATCCTGTGTGTGAGATATTATTCATCTTTTAATCTATCTGATGTACAGATATACAATATCCCAACCAAAATAAAAATAGCCAATGTATATATCAACGTATGCACTGAATTATCATGGGTCAGAATAATCGCTCGAATTATTGCTGTTATTGCAACGTAGACAAAATAGTGCAGGGGAAAGTGATATTTTGATTTGAAGTAGATAATAATCAGAGAAATAAATTCAAAGTATAAGAAATAGACCAGAATACCTTCAATAGAGTTATATGACGTATTGGCATTAAATAAGGAAAGAACCAGCTCGTACAGATCGCGGCACAAAAAGGCCAGCAAAATCACAGAAAGAACCAGCAGTGAAATGTTCAGCGCGACCTGTAAGCGCCCTGAGAACTCAACCGTATAGGCCGTTAATTTGTCTTTCATTAGAATCAGTACCTTGAAACATGTGACACAAACGATGTCAGCGTATGCAATACTGTATTTGACAGGTAAAACGGCCAAAAGCATCTCACGTGAATGTAAGTAGGCACTTTTTTGTGTATCTACTTCAACACGGGTTGTAACCAAGCATAACCGCTGCCTATCGGTATTCAGCGTATAACCTAATGGGTGCGAGCATTAATACATGTGACAACGTCACTTATTTCTGACTGGACAAAAGATTCGGGTAAGCTCCACCTAGTAAAACCACTAACACGGCAAACAACACTGGGTAAGCCAAGAGGCAAGAGCTTGCATTTGTGCTATTGTGCTGTATTCAGCTTATGCCAAGCTACCCATTAAGTGAGAAGCGCTGTGGTAAACACTCAAACAGTGACACAAAGCTCGCGGCATGCACGTTTTTTCATCATCCGCTCTGCATTATAATAACTTCATATAATGTAAATTATATGAAGTTATTGGTACGATATGGTAAAATCTGAAAAAGTTAGGCTAACCTAATTCGCGAAATATAATCGCTTTAAAACGGACAAAATATGGCCTTATCTCAGCATCAACAGGCGTTGTCGCAACGGCAAAGTTTCAATGCATTACCCGCGCATCTGCGTGGAATGGCGACCGCTCATCAGCAATTCACGCGTTACGCGGAAGACTCCTATTCCGCCAATACCTTGCGGATGGTGGATTTTGCCGAAAAACATTGGGCGCATTGGTTAGCTAAGCAGACTGATTTGCCAGCTGAATGTTGGCACGAACAGCAGCTGTTGTTGTATCCGATTTGGCCCGATATTTTGTGTCGCTACATTGATGAGTTATCGGAAAGCATGTCGCTTAATTCGGTACAGACTTACATCAATTTATTGAATTTTAAGAATAAAAAACTGGGTTTTCCTTCTTTACTGCAACACACCCACGTTCAATGGGCTATGCGGCGCGCCACGAACCGCGCACTGGATGCCGGTGAGCAAATTGGTCAGGCACAACCGTTTCGTTTGCATGATCTGGAGTTATTGCTACAGATTTTTGCCGATACGGACGATCCAAAATTGATGCGCGATTTGCTGCTCGTGTGGATCGCATACGAAAGCTTGTTACGCGAGTCTGAACTGGTCAACATTCGCTGTAATGATTTACTACCCGGTTACCAATACAGCATTCGCGTAAGAAAAACGAAAACCACCAAAACGCTGGAAGATAACGAAGTCTTGCTGAGTGAACCCTGTTCACAGTGGCTACACCGCTATATGACGCATTTTGGCTTACCACTCTCGTCTTCTGGTTATTTGTTTCGGCGTTTGAAAAAAAATGGTGAGTTATTCCATAGCGAAGAGAACTGCAAAAAACTGTCAGGTCGCACCGTGGATGATATTTTTCGCTTCTTTTATTGGCAAATTGATCCTGATGCTAGAGCCGAATTACAAAATTCAATTCACGCAGCAGATGCCTCTCGCTACCAAACGTGGACTGGCCATAGCGCCCGAGTCGGTGCCGCAATAGACTTGTTTGTATACGGTGCTAGCGTGCATGAAATAATGCGCTTAGGCCGGTGGCGGAATGATCAAACCGTAATGCGCTATATTCGTCGCGTTTCAATGCAAGAATTGCCAATGAATCGGATGGTAACAGAAAGATTGAAGCGTTGATGTGGTGTAAAAATAAAATCGGTAAGACACGAAACACAAAGAGGACAACGCGGATAGTGATTCCGCGCTATCCTCAAGCATGCGTTTTATTCTACGACGTTATAGCCAAACGCTTTGTCGTGTACATAGACCAGTTTGCAGTGATCAATGTAGGTTGCATCGTGAATACGACCAGCTTGGATATAACCGGTTTCACCTTGATTCAGGATCAATAACTCACCGTCTTTTTCTAAGCCGTGCTCGCCTTCTAGGTAAAACTGAATTGACATCTTACCTTCGACAACCACCGTCATATCATCACCAGGGTGGAAATGTGGGCCTTCATAAACGCCCGCCTCCCACTGCTCCAACATCACATCAACCCCATCCGGATTCGTTGGGTAGGTTGAGCGAAAGGTAAAGCCTTTCGGTGCTTCGGGATCTGATACGTGGTTGCCCCAAATCTTACTTGTTTCGGAGGTTAGGTCATGAAACTGCTTAGACATAGTTACTACTCCATGGTGATATCCCGGTAAAGTCACCAGAATATCCAATTGATTTGTTGTCTCTGAGTGTAGGATCAGATGCGGATTATTGAAAATAGAGAGATGCAACGGATTGTAAATACTGACGAAATTATGAGAATAAACACATCTTTTTCCAGAGTTATGTGAATGTGCTAATGGGGAATCTAATATTAAACCACTTTGTATGATGACTTAATATTAATGGTGATGACATTGCAGCTGCGATCTTAATCGATAATTACCGACTAGCAGTCGTGGTAACTGAATGATTACTTTATAATTAGCCTCTTTTTTAATTTACAGAAAACCGGGCACGGCTATTTTATGACCCTCAGCCATGACATAAATCCTGAGTACACTCAGTATTATCATCACGCACGTGATCACCAGTTGCTGCGCGGCAGCAAAATTGTCTTCTTTCTCAACACGTTTGCGGCTTACTTTATTGCCTGGCATATTTCAGCCCAGCTCAACCTAAGCATCTGGGGCTACAGCATCTACACCCTGCTCTCTGCGTTTATTTTGTCTGGTTTACTGTGTGGATTCGTGGGCACCAAATTGTTACCCGAACCCGTTCATGCTCCGTATTATGCTACCGTATGCGCCATTGGCAGTGGATTGTTGACACTGATTACGGCTCCACTGTTGGTCAAGGTCTATCCCGACCACATCCTACAGTTAGGGATTCTAAGCAGTAGTTTGCTTGCTGTGATGTTTTTCTCAATCTATCCACTTGCTTGCTACACCCTGCTCCTACCTGCTCTTTTCAGTAGCCTCTTCTTTTTCTCCGATGCCGGTAGTAGTGGAATAACACAAGCACTGCTATTGATCGTATTGTTACCGATGCTTCAGTGGCAATTGCAACATTGGTTTAAGCGTGCAATACGCCATCAATTTGATAAAGAGCAATTACGCAAAGATTTGGATATTGCAGGTTTATTGGATCCCGTGTGCGGATTGAAAAATCGTAAATTCTTTGACCAAGCACTCGAAGTTGAATTAGCGGCAGGCAGACGCAATAGCACACCGTTAAGCCTCTTACTCATCAGTTTAAATAACACCAAGCAATATGAGTACACCTTTGGCAAATATGCCGTTGGCCAATTGCTAGAGCGTGCTGCCGAATGTTTGCGCCGAGCATTATATCGTCCGCGCGATACGGCAATTCGATACGGCTATAATGAATTTGTTATCATGTTGCCTGAAACTATGCTCAGTGGCTCCACAATTGTGGAGCAGCGCGTATTACTGCAGGTAGATAACTTAGGTTTAATGGGCGTCGGTCAACCAACTGATAACAGTGTACATTTTTCTATACGCACACTTGAGTTACCGCCGAAAACACACCGTAACGAAGCGCGTCACGCCATTAATAGCGCCTTTGCTGAGCTGCGTGAACAAGAGCTGAATGCACTCAACATCCCCGCTAGCGAATAACTCTCATCACCTTGTGTCTGCACGCTCTGTGCAGGCACTTTCATAATGATACATCACGTCATAAGACATATTTAATTACATTATTGGCGCGCACCCGCATACTTTTCATGCTAGAAAAAGCAAGGAATAAAATTCGCCAAAATGGAATAGATATTTGGCATTCAAAATATCGTCCAACCCGCTAAAGTGTAATGTTTACTTTACTAATCAAAATAATTACACAACGTATTTACACCTAGCACACACTGTTTCGGAAAATAATAATGTTAAGTCAACGAAAGAACCACAAACTCGGCGTATTCCCCACCAAGTTTGGTCTGAGTAAACTGATTGGTTGTGTCATGTTTATTGTATCGCTGATGATGTTTTACCATTCCGGTAACACAGTGTTTCAGCATTCTGTACTGACAAATGACGAACTGACAGAAACGTGGGATTACGGGATATTAGGTGCCGCCTTTTTCCTGTTCAGTATCATGTGCTGGAAGAAAGTATTTATCTAATAGCCAGTCGCCTGTTACCGCACATCGCTACACATATAAAACTACATGTATAAAAAAGAAAAGCTGCCAGATAGACGTACCAGACTATCCGGCAGCTTTTTTTTCCTAAGTAATTACGCTAGCCAACCGTGAATAATTCGGCCCAATTCATCAACGTCGTTGTACAGGTGATCATTGCCAGCAACCTCGACACAGGTTGCGTGCTGGCCAAGCAATTCCTGAAGCTCGGCAAATGTCCCAAAAGGATCCGCCGTCTGTTGAATTACCAGCATCGGCTTGCTCGCCGCCATCTCCTGTAGAAGCTGTTTGTCGCTTTCAGAGTACAGTGACAAGGCTACGCCAATAAAAATGACGTGATTAGCTTCCAGATTCGGTGATTTAAGAGATGCCAATGTACCAATTGACTTGGCTACTACCACATCACAGTTTGCTTTTGGCATGTATGGCAGCTCTGCCACCAAATTGAAATCAGCCTCTGGATGTTGCCAAGCAGTAAAGCTATGTACATAGAGATCCAGTGATGGGATCTTCGCCGCATCGACTACTTCACGGATCCACGTTTTTGTTGCAGGCACTTTTCCTGGGATTGCAATGACTTTCATATGATTACCCTGTGCAAGATATACAGAAATCAAAAAATACAGGCTATTGATACTTAAGCATTTTTCTACATCTCTGTATGTAACGATATTAAACAGTTGATGTCTGCGCCGCATCATGGAATAAATCATCTCGTCACAATGAGAAAAGCTTTCTATTCTCTTTAATATCATTGCTTAATGTTTATACTGAAAGCGAGCAAGTTTGCGCGAGGGAACGTGATGCTTGGATTTAACACTATCAGAAAAAAGGTCATCACACTCTTTGTCGCCTATACCTTGCTGTTTCTCGGTATTATTGCGATTGGCTTTTATTTTTTTATTACAACCCCACTCTACTTACACGCGAAAGAAACCATCACCAATAAAGCTGATACCGTTTCGTTGCAGATTAACCAAGATTTAGACAGCCTACTGCCAACCATCAACACGTTAGCCGATTTTGCCGCAGAATATCCGGCCAAAACACTTCTGAGCCAGATTACCCATACCCTGCTGACATCATTAAACAATAATACGTTTATTATCAGTGGCGGGATCTGGCCAGAACCTTTTGCTCTAGACCGCGATCAATATAAATCCTCCATTTTTTACAATGCCAATCACGCCGGCTATAAGTCTTTAGAGGACTACAACCACCCACAGGCACCAGACTATTTTCACGAGCCTTGGTATGCTGGCGTGAAGTATCGAGGGCCAAATATTGTCGAATGGTCAGATCCTTACACTGACCCTGTGACGAACGTCAGTATGGTAACGTTGTCCAAACCCTACTATGTTGATGATCAGTTTCGCGGAGTGGTAACACTCGATATTTCGCTGAAAAAGCTCTCTGAAACTATCCAAAAAGAACAAACCAACTTTGGTGGCCAGCTCTATATTATTGACCGTCACGGGCACAATATTTTAGGGCAAGACGCTATTCCCGATCCTAATGCTCTGTTAACCACATCTAAATCGCACAGTGGCGACTGGCAAATTTTAGCCACTTACCCAAAAGATAAAGTGGATCAGCAAGCCATTGCGATCATCAAAAAAATAATCTTTATTGCAGTCCCGATCACGTTGTTATTTTTGTACCTCCTTTATCAAGCAATCTCACGCTGGCTGGTAAAACCTATTGAAGAAATCACGCACGATTTGACCCAAACCAAACAGGATGTATCGCTCAAAAATCAATTTCTGCATGCCGGTGACGAGATGGACATCATGGTGCATGAAATCAACAAGCGGATCCGAATCCTGAATCAAGAGCGTTTAAATGCCATTCGTGCCGACAAAGTCAAATCAACGTTTTTGGCCAGCATGTCACATGAAATCCGTACGCCCATGAACGGCGTGTTGGGATTAGCCCAGCTGTTGATGAAAACTCCGTTAAGCCAAGAACAAACTCAGCACCTAAATAGCCTCTATGATTCGGGGATCCACATGATGTCTATCCTTAATGACATTTTGGATTTTTCAAAAATTGAGGAGGGAAAATTAAAAATCGATCACTACCATTTTAACTTTAATGATGTGGTCGGCTCACTGGTATCCACCTACTCGCCGCTGGCAAAAGAAAAAGGGTTAGAGTTCACTATCTATTCCTCGGTACCCAGTGATATTTGGCTGTTCGGCGACAAATCACGCATTCGGCAAATCTTGTTCAATCTGGTCAATAACGCCATTAAATTTACCGCAAAAGGTGAAGTGGCCATCTACTTTGATGCTGAATACCCTTGCCATTCCTTTGCCGAAAATGGCTTTCGCTTATTTTGCCGGGTAACCGACACCGGGATTGGGATCGCCCCCGATAGCATTGCGACTATCTTTGACCCGTTTACCCAAGCAGACAGCAGTACCAGCCGAACTTACGGTGGAACAGGTCTCGGGCTGGCTATTGTGAAGCAGCTAGTTGAACTGATGCATGGCACCATTGCTATTGACAGTACAGTCGGCCAAGGAACGGAGGTCAAATTTGATGTACATATGGCAATGGGCAAAAATCAGCGTCCGTTAAAAAGCCTTGCCGTCGGCTCTATGATTGACGATTTGAATATTCTTATCGTGGAGGATAATAAAGTGAATACGGTTATTTTGAAGACCTTTTTGAGCAAAAAAGGACATCAAGTAACCTGTGTAGAAAATGGACAAGAATGTCTTGATCTGCTCGAACAAGAAGCATTTGATGTCATATTTATGGATAATCATATGCCCGTGATGGATGGGATCTCCGCCACCATGGCAATCAAAAAACATCCCAATCCTCGCATTGCAAACACCTTGGTCTTTGCTTGCACAGCAGATGCTTATAAAGAAACCAAAGACTCGATGCTAAAAGCCGGTTGTAATTTTGTGCTCACTAAACCGCTTAATGAACCGGTTATTTTTGACGCGCTTAATCAATTTTCCTCTGAACTGCAATTCAGTAAGATGACACGGATCACAGGAAAGCATTAATTAAACTAATTTAGCTTGCACTAAGAATTGCTTAATTAGTCAAAGCAAATATGCGACAACTTGATTCATTAATCTATAGAGTTATTAATCGGCTGCAACAAAGGTTTGCTGAATGTGTATTTCACTTTAAGAAGACCCAATGTGTTATATTATTGCTAGGGAAACGTTTATCATGATGTAAAAGTCGTATTACATAAGCAATGGAAGGTGATGTATGCTTTTAGCGTCGATGAATGAGCTAAGTCCTATCGCAATAATACTGGTACAAGTTACCCTGCTGATCGGATTAATTTTATCTATCATGGAAGTTTGCGTACTTTTTACGCCTAAAATCATTACTGCTGCCCTCATACACCTGATGGTTTAATACTCAGGTCATCGCAAAATGCTTCATGCGTTGTCACCCGTATTGATTTTAAGCGTAAAAAAAAGAAGTTCACCCAAGGGAGAACTTCTTTTTTATTTATCTAAATTAGATTAAGCAAATATCAATTAACGCTCAATCATCTGTGCACGCTCAGGGCCCACAGAAATCATTTTCACTGGCACGCCCATCAACTCTTCAATACGCAGCACGTAATCTTGTGCAGCTTTTGGCAAGCTTTCAAAGGTACGGCAACCGGTAATATCTTCATGCCAGCTAGCCATTTTTTCATACACTGGCGCTAATGCGGCAGTCTGCGGCCAAATTGGGTTAGCACTGTGGTCGCCATCATAAGCTACACAAATTTTCAGATCTTGCATGCCGCTCAAGCAATCCAGCTTGGTCAGTGCAATTTCTGTTGCCGCTTGGATCTCGATACCGTTTTTAGTTGCCACGGCGTCAAAATAACCCATATCACGTGGACGTCCGGTAACTGCACCAAACTCATTCGCCGCTTCACGGAATGCATCTTGATGCTCCATAGCAGTGATCAGTGTACCGGTACCCACAGAAGAGCTGAACGCTTTAGCCACAGCAATGATACGCTCAGGACGCAGTGCTGGCAGACCACTACCAATACCTGCATAAGCACCGGTTACGTTGGAAGACGTCGTCCACGGATATTCGCCGTATACCAAGTCACGACCAGCGCCTAACTGCGCTTCAAACAGCAGATTGTCGCCTTTGGCTTGCAGTGCTTTTAATGGCTCGCTCACGTTGCAAATCGCATCACGCCATGGCGCAGAGACATCCAACAGCCAATCCGCCATTTCTTGGGCCGTTTGGGTAAACTCGAAATCGGGATACAGTGCTTTCAGCTGTGGCAGCTTCCAATCCAGCAGGAATTGGATACGCTCAAGCAGCACGTCTGGTTGCTTCAGCCAGCCCAGCAGAATGCCTTTTTTCATCACGCGGTCGCCATAAGCTGGCGCAATACCCTGACGAGTCGAGCCGTATGCGCCAGAGCCCAGACGCACCTCTTCCAAGGTATCTTCCAGCGCATGCAGCGGCAGACACAAGGTAGCGCGATCAGAGATGCACAGATTGACATTCACACCGGCAGCCTGAATTTCAGCCAGCTCTTTAGACAGTGGCTCAGGGCTGATCACCATGCCAGGGCCAAGCACGGCCAGACAGTTAGGATTGAATACGCCGCTTGGCAGTTGGTGCAGCTTGAAGGTACCGAAGCTGTTTACCACCGTGTGACCGGCGTTGTTACCACCCTGGAAACGGATACTGGCCGCCGCTTGATCTGCCAGATAATCAACGATCCGACCTTTACCCTCATCACCCCAGTTAGCACCTACTACAACAACAGACGACATAATCAATTCTCCTTGAAAGCAATGAGGTTATCCTACGGCGGCCTCGTGAATTAGAAAAATTAATTATAATTATCAAACCAATAATTTTTTCATATGAGAGAGCATTTCTCGATATACTACCTACACGCATGTATCAGCCCGAGAACAGTGCGGGCACATACCCAAACACTAAGTTACAAGCACCGGAGGCAATGATGCTGGATATCCACTGGCTGAATACCTTTGCTACATTGGCCAGATTGCAGCATTTTGGGCAAACGGCCACCGAGCTGCACATGACCCAACCCAATGTCAGCTTGCACATCAAAAATTTAGAACGCGCAACGCGGGTAAAACTGATTGAGCGTAATCCGTTTCGTCTGACACAAGCCGGAGAACGTCTGCTGCTGAGCGCCGAAAACACCTTACGTGAATTGCAGCTATGTCAATCTGACCTCAATGCGCTGGGCGATTTTAGTCAAGGTACGTTGGCCATTGCCGCCAGTGATATCATTTCACGCTTATTGTTAATTCGCCCTTTTCAGTTATTTAAACAGCAGTTTCCCGGCATTGATCTGACCTTGTATAACACCACCTCGGATCAAGCCGCAGAATTGGTGCGTAGCGGCAAGGCCGACTTGGGATTTGTGCTAGCACAAAAGCGCAGTGAGCCTTTGCATTTCACACCACTGCAGCCGGTACAATGGTGCGCTCTGGGTCAAAATAGTGCCATGCTGCGCGAGGCGCCGATGCTACCGGATGCAGTGACCGCAACACAAACGGCAGAAAGTCAAAGCCCGCAACGCCTCGAAGACAGGCTGGATAGCGCGTCTGTCAGCTCAACCGATACCGCCACCAGCGAGTGCCCAACGCTAATCTTACTCGGACACGATACCCGTACCCGCGCGCTTATTGACTCGGCATTGCATCAATTGAGCTTGCCAACCTATCGGGTCATGGAAGTGGGCAGTGTTGATGCACAAATTGATTGGGCAGAGGCAGGGTTCGGCACCGCGATTGTGCCGTCTTTTTCATTGCGCCCACAACGCCAACTGACTTCGCCCACCGCCGCATTACCGCACTTTCCCGGCACCCGGTTAGGCTATATCGTGCGGCAAAACCAAATCTTGTCACGCGCTATCAAGCAGTTGCTGCAATGGGTGGATGAAGAGATCAAACAAGACATCACACTGACGCTTTGAGAAGACCGTACTTCTAAGCAAATTTGTAATCTGCAGCTACCTTGGCATTTTTACTGTAGAGGATGTGTGAATAATAGGTTGCAACAAGAGAGTGTTTGCAGGGATGCCTAGATATCATTACCCTGCCAACAGTTGTTATACATTTTAAAATGGTTCCAATACCGGTAAAACGAGATCTTCAATGAGTCATCACATACACCATCTTTATCGTAAGATACGCGTTTATCTGCGCTCTCGTCCGCAGTTTTTATTTTCCCTATCAATGGCAGTATTATTTTATTTTGCTCTACTGCCCTATTTCTCGGCCACGATGCGTCTCACCTTTAGCTGGAATATTTTTGCATGGCTTTATATCAGCTTCTTATTAATCAAAATAATCAACCGTAAAGGACGCGATATTCAACGAACCACGCGCAGAGAAGATGAAAGTGCGAAGATGGTGATCTTATTTGTGATCATTGGCTGCTGTATCAGCGTATTGGTGATGCTTCTGCAGCTTGCCACCGCAGGTCAAATGCATGGTGATGAGCGATTGCTGCATTTGATGATCACCGGTTCGACCTTGCTCTCCTCTTGGTTGCTGCTGCCCATGGCCTTTACCATGCACTACGCCCATATCTTTTACTCCAACAACGATACCGAGAATCCGTGGTTATTGTTCCCTGATAACACACAAATCCCAAGTTACTGGGACTTTATGTACTTCTCATTTACGATTGCGGTTGCATCACAAACGGCGGATGTGTGTATTGGATCGCAAGAGATGAGGAAGGTGGTATTACTGCAATCCGTCATATCATTTTTCTTCAATATGGCGGTACTGGGTATGTCTGTGAATATTGGTGCCAGTCTGTTCTAAATTGCGCTTTACCGTCCGTAAAGATTGCCGCTGATTACCACGCAGCACGCCCTTTCGATCATCAGGCAGGATGCGAAACACATCCTGCCTATTTCATTAAAGCCGATTATTGCTGGCGTGCCTGCCGGCCAACCGCCTCACCCAATTGCCATACGGCCATGGCATAATGCGTACTGTGGTTATAACGCGTAATCGTGTAGAAATTCGGTAATCCATACCAATACTGATAACCACTGCCCACATCAAGGCGCAGTAAGCTGGCTTCTTTGTGACCCTGTAACGAGCCATTTGGCGTCAAGCCTGCTTGGTTTAATGTGCTAACTGGGTAGCGCGTTTTAAAACCGTGGTCTAAATCTGGTGCTTGGCCACTGGCAGGGATCGCCACGGGCGCGCCTGGCGTCCAGCCATAACCGCGGAAATAGTTGGCGACGCTGAAAATCGCGTCCACCGGATCCCACAGGTCAACATGCCCATCGCCATTACCATCTACGGCATAGTTTTGGAAGGCTGATGGCATAAACTGACCGTAGCCCATCGCCCCAGCAAACGAGCCTTTTAAAGTCAGAGGATCTTTGCCTTCTTCACGCGCCATCAGCAAGAAAGTTTCTAGCTCGGCACTGAAATACTCGGCACGACGTGGATAGGAAAAAGCCAGTGTGGATAAGGCATCGATAATGCGCGTTTTGCCCATCACCCGACCCCAACGCGTCTCAACACCGATGATACCGACAATGATTTCTGGCGGTACGCCATACACAGCTTCGGCACGTTTGAGCTCTGCCTGATATTGGTTCCAGAACTGCACGCCATTTTGCACGTTATCCGGCGTGATGAACTTACCGCGATAACGCAGCCATGCACCGTTTGGCCCACTCGGAGGGCGTTTTGTCGGCGCTTGCTGATCCATCAGGCGCAGCACATAGTCCAGACGTTTGGTCTGTGACATGACACTTTCCAGTTGCTGGCGATCAAAACCATGCTCTCGCACCATTTTGTCGATGAACTGCCCTGTAGCTGGGTTATAGGCATAATCGCCATTTTCCAGATACAGCGTATGCTCCGGTTGTAAAACAAAACCACCGGAATTGTGTTTTTTTAACGCTTCAGCCGCCGTTTCCGGCTCGATATTCTTGCTGCTACAAGCACTGAGAACCAGTACCAGCGGCAGCAGCGCAGCTAGTTTACGCATTGAGTTTCCGTTAACCCGATCTAATAACGATAATTACGGTTAGTCTTACACTGTAAAGGACTTAAGCACCGCGTGCCAAGCAGCAGCGAGTACGTTTGCATGAAACGTAAAGCTCAGCCAGTCATCAAGCCGTTCACAGCGTGTTTAACACCCAGTCAGTAACGATGCCAAACATATCATGATAACTTTTCAGGTAAAAAAACAGCGCTATCAGCGCTACAGCCAACATCACAATTGCGCATGATTTTCGCACACTCCATTGTTCCGTCATACCCGTTCCTTTTTTTACTTTGCCAATTAACTAAAACCATACTCCTGCAAAAGAAAAATATGTATTTACAACGTGTATCATGTTGTAATTTGAGAGGTGCATCACTTATTAATCCAAGGCTGTTAGCCCAATTTAGATGACTTCAATTAACGACAGCACAATTATTCATCTTTTTTGAACAAGCACCCTATTTAACAGCATTAAATCGGTCCTATTTTCTGCTAAGCGCTGACTTCGCTATAAACAATAAATCAGACATAAAAAAAGCAACTACCCGAAGCTAGTCGCTTTTTTTTAATAAATCTACGGCTATTTTATTAATAGCTGCGTGTCACTTAATCCAATCACTAACGTGACGTTGTCACTTACTTGCTATCCACTAAAACCCATAGTTAATCTGGAATGAAAAGGTATTCATATCACTGCCAAAGCTACCACCAATACGGGCAAACAACGGTACAGACTGTGATTGCAACGTCAACGCCACCACGCCACTAGTGGCGTTGATCGACTCTTCCAGATCGCCAGGCAGATCATATTCCAGTTTCAGGTGTTGATACTTCAACCCCGCACTGGGAATGAGCTGCATGTCATTTTGCATATTGATGACATAGCCCATCTCAGGGGTAATATCGAACGCATTCACATTGACCGAATCAAAATCGTTGACGCTATAGAACACATCAATGCTCGGGCGTAAGCCGCTTTCCAACTCCGTAAACAAACGAGTACCCACACCGTAGAGCAATCCAGATTGTGAGTCATTGATTGACAACGCATCGTCACGATAGTCAGACTTCAGATTTGCCGCGCCCAGAGCCAGATAAGCTTCACTGAACTCATTACTCGCCCCCAAGGTGGCATAATATTGATTCAGCGTGATATCACCGCTGTAATTAGAGCCAGAATCACTGTATTTGGTGTAGTCATATTTAAAACCAATATTCACTTCAGCCTGTGCTTGCACCGAAATGCCGCATCCGGTCATCAGCACTGATGCCAGCATCCATGTTTTCACGTTCCGCATAACTCACTCCTTGTTATTTCACTGATCCACAGTAACAAAGCTGAGCAATGCGAAAACGTAAACGGCTGTATTTTGTGAGTTCTTTCGCTGATGTGCCGATACTGACTTTACATCGCACAGCAAGTTTCAGATCAACATCGCTTTACGCGAAATACTTTACTCAGTATGCCAAAGGCAATAAAAAACGGCAGAATGTGTTTAACGCCCATAGGTGCCAATACCGTTCTGCCGCTTTAGTGAAGCTAAAATTTCACATCGGTTATTTAACTTCTTCAACCGGATAACCGGCACCACGCCACGCAAAAATGCCACCTGGCAAGCGATACACATTTTCGTAGCCTTGGTTTACTGCCCAAATAGCAGCATTATGACTACGACCACAGGCGACAAAGCCACAGTACATAACAATAGTGCGGCTCTTATCTGGACCCAGTAGCTCCAAGAAGACTTGTTCGGATTGATTATCTTCGGTCAACGCCGCCCAGCTTTCGCCATCGGTAGCTTGTTTAGCGAACACAAAGTTTTTAGCACCCGGAATGTGGCCCTTCTTGAAGCTGCTGTCGTACGGCATGGTATCGATAATGAGCATATCTTGTTGACCATCCAGACGATTTTTCAGCTCTTCCACCGTAATCAACTGGTAGCCGCCCTGCTGCGCTTCACGGGCAAGCGTAACAGCCTGCTTCTCTGCCGCCGTTTCCTGCTCAAATTTATTATCAGAGCAACCGGCAGTGAATACCGCAGCGGTCAGCAATGCCAATGCTGTCAGTGAACGCTTTTTCATCTTTATCTCCATGTTATTTTACTGATTCTCTTACTGTGTTTTGGCGTATCTGGGCGAGAGGCTCGTTTGAACCACAGCAACAAGCACATACCGAGTAAAACGGCATCGCGACCTAGCGCCTGGGGCAAACCACTTAAATCGGCTTGCCCCAGACAGCCACAATTAATGTCTAACCCAATAACCATGCCATAGCTCAGCACGGCCATAAAAACCACCAGCAGCGCCATCATCCCAACTAATGCAATTTGCCGGCGACACAACACGCCAAGGCCAACGAGCAATTCGGTTAGGATCAACAACCATGCAATAGGGGTAATTAGCGCAGGCAACACTAAACCAAAAGCAGCAATCGTGAGTGCGAAGTCACTCGGATGCGATAGTTTTGTCAGCGCACTGACAATAAAAAAACCACCGCACAGGATGCGGCAAACTAGGATAAGTAGTCTCATTTATATGATTATACCGGAGAGTGATTATCACATAACAGATGAAACTCGACATTCTGACATAAAATTGTGGAGCCGCCGTTATATCAAACTCACACGAACACCAAAGCCCACACTAAACCGCGTCTTGCAAACGCTCTGGATGGGTCAGCACCACCGCGCGTCCGAGGCGCGTAAAGCAAACCAACGTCAACCCGCATTGCAGTGCCGTCTCCCGAGCGAGCGTGGTCGCCGCCGAAACCGCAAATAAAATCTCCACGCCACACGCCGCCGCTTTTTGTACCATTTCATAACTGGCCCGACTGGACACCAGCAACACACCCTGTTGCCACTGCTGACGCGCACGCAGCCCGAGCAATTTATCTAAGGCGACATGACGGCCAATATCTTCGCATCCCCCCAGTAATTCGCCCTGCGAAGAGAGCCAGACGGCGGCATGCGTGCAACCGGTTAGATTGCCAATTAGCTGTACTTCACGTAGGGCTGACAAGGCGCTATCCATCTGCGACAGAGAAAACCGCTGGGTCATCGGCAAGTGCGGCAATTCGCGATGAATTTCCGCCAGCTGCTCAGTACCACAAATACCACAACCGGTGCGCCCAGCCAGCGCGCGGCGACGCGCTTTTAGCGCCGCAAAACAGCGGCTCGACAGTTCAATGTGTACTGAAATTCCCTGACAGCTAGGCTCGATATCCATACCGTAAATATCGGCAGAAGAGCGAATAATGCCTTCCGATAAGGAAAATCCGAGCGCGAATAGCTCTAAATCGCACGGTGAAGCCATCATCACCACGTGGGAGATACCATTGTAGACAAGGGCGACCGGTACTTCTTGTGCCAGCAAATCCGCTGTCTCTTGCGCTAAATGCCCACGGCGGTTCACAAGCACCGATTCGACACCCGCGATAAGCGAACTCTCCGCGCTAGATATTTGGGCCGTGTAGCCGGCATCGAGAGCCCCCGCCGATGACGAGGTTAAAGCATCAATATCCATCCGGTTGTCTTCCCTGTTTTCTCACTCGCCATTTTCACACTCGCCAGTTCCCTGAATCACCAGCGCTAAATAGCGAGAATTACAATTTAGTTGGGTCTGATTGACGAAATAATACTATCAATGCACCCAGCATCACGCCCAATCTCAGCGTAAATGCAGAAAATCCTGTAACAAGCTCTCTTTCAACCAACGCGCAGCCACACCCAGTGGTTGCCCTTGATGCCAAAAGAGCTCCATTTGTAATCGCGGCGGGGAAGGCCAACATTCAGCCTCTAACTGCACCACCTCACCTTTTGCCAACGCGCTACCCAGTAAAAACTCCGGCACGGCCGCCCAGCCGAGTCCGCGCTTAACCAACTCTAACACTGCCCAATCCCCTTCCACCCACCACACTTGTGGTGAAAGACGAAAGCGATGGCGAATTTCCCCTTCACGCCGCGCCGCCACCATCAACTGCCGTGCGCCTTGCAAATCACTTTGGCTAAGTGAGGTACGCTGTGCGAGCGGATGTGATGGTGCACACACCAGCGGTAAGCGGATTTGCCCTACAGGCACACAGCTAAGCGTCGAGTGCGGGTTGGGCTGTTCATAGCTGATTCCTAGCTGCGCTCGGCCGCTGAGCAGCATATCCGTTAGGTCTTCCATCACGGGAAATAACAGCTCTAATTCAACATCAGGAAATCGCAAGGCAAAGGCTTCCAGCAGCGAGCCCAATTTCGGCAATAGCGAGTCATCATCCACCGCCAATGTCAGGCGGCTCTCGACTCCGGCGGCCAATTCACCGGCTAGTGCAGTAAACCGATCGCACTGATTTAATATACCGCGTGCTTGCTGGAGTAACCGTTCACCGGCCGCGGTGAGTACCGGATTACGCGCGCGGCGATCAAAGAGTTGCACACCCAGATCAATTTCTAAATTCGAAATGGTGGTACTTACCACCGATTGCGCTTTACCCAAGCGCCGCGCGGCGGCCGAGAAAGAGCCACACTCGGCAGCGGCTTGCAGACAGCGCAGTTGCTCCAATGTCATATTCATGCCGCGCTCCATATACCTGTATGCCTGTGTCATGAGACACAGCCAATCTATCTATTTTAGCGATAGTATCTAACTAACAACTACGCATTTTAGACGATAGATTAGCAGCCACATCGCTAACCAGAAAGAGAAAATACTATGCGCACAGGCTCCGATCGTTTACGTCACGCCATTGGTTTTGAACTCATTGGCCTTATGCTTTGCCCGCTGATCGCCAGTTGGGTGATGGGAATGCAATTACTGGAATTAGGCAAGCTTGCTATCATGTTGTCGGTGATCGCCACCGCATGGAATTATGTCTATAACCTGTTGGTCGACAAGCTGATGCAAAAGCTGTTGGGACGCACGCAAAAGAGCTTGCCGGAGCGGGTCTTACATACGTTGGTATTTGAGGCCGGCTTGTTGCTGTTTGTTCTGCCATTGATTGCTTGGTGGTTACAGATCTCACTGAAACAGGCATTTGTGCTAGATATGGGCTTTGTGATCTTTTATCTGGTGTACGCGTTTTTCTATAACTGGGCCTATGATCGCATATTCCCTATCCCAGCCGCGGCAACTGCCACAATAACGGTCGACGAACCCGTAACGCACGAAAAAGCATCCGTATTATAATCAGGGAATAAAAAACCGGTGACCCTGTATACATCAACACGGCACCGGTTTTGCTCATACGCCAATCGTGCTAGCAGCATGCCAAGTGCGATTAACGCTCTAACGGCTATTAACGCTCTAATAACGGGGCACTGCGGAAACTCCACATCCCCATCACGCGCAGCGCATCGCGATAAATACCCAGCAAATCACCATCGGACACTTTTTGCAGCTCGGCCAGCGGCTTATCCAGCGCGGCGACTGACTCGAAGGTAATCCCCTGTGGACCGGTTTCCCATGTTGCGATTTCCAACAATGCTTGACCACGGCGGACATGGCTACCGGAACTGAGCAGTACCGCATGCTTAATGCGATGTTGAGTCAAGGCATAGCGGCTATATAACGCATTATCAACGGTGGATGTGGCATAGTTGTCTTGCACAATGCGTTTCGCATCAATACCTTGCTTAACTAACCACTCTTGCATCAAACGTGCTTCGGTTTGGTTGTTTTGCGGCACACCACCGGTAACCACAATCAATGCCTGCGGGCTTTGCTTGGCCAGCTCCAATGTTTTTTGCAGGCGCTGTATCAATACATCATGCATCGAACCATCAGGGTTTAGTGCATAGCCTAAGACCACAATCGCTGAATCTGCCCCTAACGGCTGCGGGAGCTGATCACGAATAGGCATTTTGCTGACCTTGTCCACCACCGCAAACAGATCTTGCACTTTTTGGTAACGGGCCGGATTCAACGCTTTCAAACGCGCTAAATGCTTATCCACCTCAGCTTCGTTACCTTTAAAGCGTTGCCACGTGGCCAGATAGGTATGCGCATCCAGATCATCGGGGGCTAAATCGAGGATCCGGTTGAAAATGGCAATCGCCTGATCCACATCTTTATTATAGATGTAGGCATTTGCGGCACTGAACAGTAAATCAGCACGATACGGCTCTAGCTTATTGGCAGACAGTAAACGGTCCGCCACTATCTCCATATTGCTAGGTAATTTAGCCGTAAAGCCGGCGTGAGAAACACGCGCCGGAGATTTAAAGGCATCTACAGCCTGCTGTAATAATTGGTCAACAACCTGACGTTGCGTTACTAACTCAGCATATTTGGCCTGTGGCTGTAATGCCTCGGTAGCAGAAAACGCAGAAAAAGTCGGAGAAACTAATGCGACAGCAAGGGAAAGAGCGAGCAGACTGCGTGTCTTATTTTTCATATTACTCTCCTTATAATCATGACCCTCTCAGAATATAAGAATATCCCTTGGCGGGATGTTTATCGGATCACGCTTTACCTTCTGCTCGTTGATTAGATGTACCGATTAGAGCACCACCATTAATAGAACACATTGTTATCATTGATTTTCTCCTACCCTTTAGTGAACATGGCGCCCACGCATAAGTATGCAATACTGCCTTGATAAGGCAATCGACACTGGCTACCAAAGCAATCGCTTCTTTAACTCTATATCTCTCGCTGTATCTCGACTAAACAAAATGAGCCAATACTCGCGTTATCTTGGTTAGCCTAAGAAAATAAAGCATCAAATTTTCAGCCAAGGAAAGGGAAATAAGAGGATAACACTGATAGTGCACTTAATTAGTCATATCTAGTCATATCAACATAACCAAGTAAAAATGAGCAGACGATGATGTGAATTTGGAAGTAAACGTTTTAAAAATGAAGCTTAATTATGCACAATAAAATGTTAAATTATTCACATTGGCGGTTATTGTCACTTATAACATTGATTGCAAATTCGTAATTTATGCGTCAAGCATTCATGAATCACAGTGAAAAATACTATGATTAGACTCACAGATATTGAAATTGATCGCATTTTCAATTGATATACTAGACAATGATTTGCATAATTCAGAGGTCTTCCCTATCAAGGCTGTTGCACTGATGTTAAAGAAAATAGTCAGCCGGACGTTTGACCTATTTAAACCACAGTATTTATTCAAAAACCTGCTCTGGCTGGTTTTATTTATCGGGCTGGGAATGATCGCTGAATATCTGTTTGAGAAAATGTTCCTTGTCCCTTATATCCAGATAATTATGTAAACTCTCTAAAAAAGGCTCGATGTTACCGGTATCAAATTAACAATTCACACATCGCAGCAACCAATTAATTACCTATTAATCCCACGAACAATAAAATAATAACCACGGTAACAAATAAGCCATTTCACCTATCGCTATTATTTTTGTTCTTCTTACCCAAATTCCCTCTCAATCCTTTCACTTGCGCCCAATCACGCCACAGTGACATCACCTGACTACTCGCTATCTTCTGCATTGAACCCCAAGTGCAATTATGGCCATATCGCGCTATGCGGGTAGATTTTTTTACATATTTATCGCGCTGCTTATGCTTACATGTACTGTTTTCGCTCGACCGTAAAACTACAATGAACCACACTGAACTAAACAAAACCGGCATCCAGCACAGACCTACGGCATATGCTGATACACCAGAGTGCCGCAACAATAACCGGCGACACATATGCGCCGCACCCTGCACCCTGATGCCTAGAGTGAGAAGTCATTATGCAATGTGAACGATCAACCAATTGGCCATACCCAACTATCATAGCTCACCGCGGTGGCGGTAAACTGGCACCAGAGAATACCTTAGCCGCCATTGATACCGGCGCGCGCTATGGTCATACCATGATTGAGTTTGACGTTAAGCTCTCACGCGATCTACAACCTTTCTTACTGCACGATGATACGCTGGATCGCACCACCAATAGCTGGGGAGTGGCCGGTTTACTGACCTGGGAGCAGCTACACAAGCTAGATGCCGGCAGTTGGTTTAGCCACGCCTTTCGCCATGAGCCACTACCGCTATTAAGTGAAGTCGCGCAGCGTTGTTTCCAGCACCACATGCTGGCCAACGTGGAAATCAAACCGACTACCGATCAAGAACAGCAAACCGGTACCGATGTAGCACGCGCAGTACAAACCTTGTGGGCCGGACAGCCCATTCCACCGCTGCTCTCCTCCTTCTCTGTAGAGGCATTAGCGGCAGCAAAACTTGCTGCGCCGGAATTGCCGCGTGGATTACTGTTGGAAGCATGGGATGAAAACTGGCCAACGTTGACCAGCGAGCTGGAATGTCTTTCCCTGCACATCGATCACCATGCACTGACCGAAGCGCGGGTTAAACAGCTGAAAGACGCCGGCTTGTATGTCATGGTGTATACCGTAAATCAGCCGCAACGCGCGAAAGAGTTACTTGAGTGGGGCGTGGATAGCATTTGCACCGACCGAATCGATCTGATTGGGCCGGATTTTCACGTGTAATGTCATCCGTGACATTCATTCTCATCGGCGTTGCGGCTAAGTATCGCACTTAGCCTAAACTCCTGTTAAACGCAGGGGACCGTGTCTATCGCGGTCCCCTTCGCTGTCGTTACATTGATGATGCTAGATTGATGTCATTAGATTGATGACGACACCATGCCACTAGGAAGTTCAATTAAACGACGAACTTCGTGTTGCCAACCTTGTGGATTGCCAAAATAACGGCTAATCGGCAATACAATCAGTTGATTGGCAATTTCGATACCCACGGTTGGAAAGCCTTGCCCTTGTAAGCGCGCCAACCATGCTCGGCTTTCGGCCACATGCTCTTGCCACGCTACCTGCTGGTAAGCCTGTTCAAAATCTCTCGATACGATACCTTGCTCTGCGGCCAATAAAGCTAAACGCGTAGGATCGCCTACCCATACTCCATCACGATAATGCGTTTGCTGAATGCGCGACAGCATCTGTACACCCTCGCCTTGCAACTGTTGCACGGCTAAAATCGCGCGGATTGGTGGTTCTGAATCCAAACGATGGTTACTATCCAGCAGCAAGTGATTGAAATAGGCAGCGCCAAACGGCTGGCCGGTCAACTCAGTGATGCGCTCATCATGCGGGCGCACATAATCACGTAGCGCCTCCCCCATTACCGGCCGATTATCCGCCGTCCACAATCCGCCTGCATGCAGGCAAATCTGTATTTCTGGCATCTGATGCAACACGTCGATTAACGGCGCGGCGCCATAGCACCAACCGCATAACGGATCGTAGATATAATGCACGACAGCTCGACTCATCTTTTCCTCCACTAGCCGCATGCTACGCACAGGCGTGTTGCGCTATTCGCCCCCCACGCCCATACTGGCCGACTTTTCGGCATTACCACTTCATCTCACCGGTAGCAACTTTAGCGCCAATCGCTAACCCATCGTCCACTGGCAGTGCCGGATACGCTTTTTGCATCGCCTGCATCAACGCGGCAGAGCCTTTAACCTCGGTTAAGTTATGCTCAAAGCGCTGAATATAATCACGGGTAAACGTCACCGCATCTGTACCATTCGGAGCCTGCCCCAAGAAATGCCCAGGGATCACACGCTCTGGCGACAATGCCAGCAAGCGATTAAGCGCCGCTACCCACTCGGCACGGGCAGCAGGTGTTTGGCTATCGGCCATCCAGACATGTTGTCCTGCGGTCACCAATACGCCGCCGAGCGCAGTCTTGGTTTGTGGTAGCCACAAATAGGCATTTGGCGTATTCAGCTCACGAATTTCAATGCGCTCACCGTCAACTGTCAGATAGTCGTCATTCAGCACCTGTGGCACTGTCACTTGCGCCGGTGCGCCTTGGCCTAAAATCGGGCCCCAATAGGCTAATTTGGCCGCATGGGTGGCTTTAATATGCTCAGTGACATGGGCACTGGCCAGCACAGGTACATCGGGGAACGCGGCTCGCACCGCTTGCAAACCAAAGTAATAGTCAGGATCCCCCCCACTGATATACACCGCTTTGAGCTTCTTACCGCTTTGGCGGATCATCTCCACCAGCGCTTGCCCGTCTTGCACGGAAAACTGCGCATCAACCAAAATCGCTTCATGCTCACCGCTGATAAGCTCTGAAGAAACAGGGAAAATCGCATTTTTTCCCGGGTTATACACATCCACTGTCAGCGGTGCCGCCTGTAAGCTTGTTGCTGCCATTAACGCTGCCCCACTCATCAACATTGTTGTTTTACGCATGATTCCGTTTTCCTTATTTACGCCTTAATTGGGATGCATGCAGTGTATTGATTCATGATGAGGACAAAAACAGCCTAAAAAGCACATCTCTGTTGCACATATCGAGCAAATGATAGAGATAAAAAAGAAGACCTGTTCGGTAAAAGCCTAAGTAGCACTGTTACATAACTCATGATTACGTAGCGCAAATCCAGACGATTATCTGAACCACCCAATAAATCCCATACTCCATTATTTACCCTCGCTCATGCTCCCCCTTGATTTGTACCGTAAGCTCGCTAAAAGGTAACTGAAGCTCCAACAATGTTGTCTCAGATGAGGGCAATAGGTTATCCGCCATGTAATGTTCTACGACAACGTAACTGATGTGCCCACTATCATGGTGATAAACGGTAAGGTGTTTTCCCTTGCTCATTTCCATCACCAGTGATGGCGAAATCTGTAAACTTTCCGCGATTTCATGATGCTCGCATCCTGGTCGGCGTTTGCGTCGTTCCACCTTGAAGCGAAACTGGTTGTACTTCGCCCAACCAATCAGAAGCAGCCCATTCATCAAGGCGATAAAAATGTAGAATGTGACCGTATCCAGTGTATTGAAAAAAGGTCGCACTTCCATATGCCGCGGCTCCATCAGGGCGATAA
The DNA here is from genome assembly GCF_000800945.1 of Plesiomonas sp. ZOR0011. Taxonomy (NCBI): domain Bacteria; kingdom Pseudomonadati; phylum Pseudomonadota; class Gammaproteobacteria; order Enterobacterales; family Enterobacteriaceae; genus Plesiomonas; species Plesiomonas sp. ZOR0011. The sequence goes on along the minus strand of NZ_JRKB01000028.1, from coordinate 47,397 downwards.
CTAGTCCTTCATGGATCAAGTGTAAAAACGCGACCCAAGCAAATATCGTCAACAACACATCGATGACCCGAGGCAGCAAGCGCTGCTCAGTAAATATCAGCGGCTGACTCATGATTTTATCCGCCCAATGCCACGATCAGGACTCACCCAACGCGCTCTTTCTCGTTTGTTTTTAAGCATCACTTTGGGGAATGACACGAGCGTGGTACACAGACTCAACATCCAGTAGACCACGGGAAACCAAATGATCCAGAACAACGAATTCGCCATGCCTTTTTCATAGCGCCGTTCAATCATAAGACTCACCGCAAACTGCAAAATACACACCACAGCAAGGGTTAATCCCGTGAATGCTGGGGGAAATAGGTTCTTCACGTATAGGGTGTCTGGCATCGCGGTTATCAGCCCTAACAGAAACAATACGACACTTACCGCATAAGCAAACGCCCACGCCGTTGAGAAACAGAACTCAAAAAACAGTGGCCACATACGTCGGTATTCCCATGCCCACAAACGACGCATGTTAACGATGAAAACTTCCGCGCCACCTTGCGCCCAACGTAAGCGCTGTTTCCATAATCCTCGTAATGTTTCAGGCATCAAGATCCAACACAGAGCACGCGGTTCGAAAAAAACTGACCAGTGGCGTAATTGCAGTTTCCAACTGATATCAATATCTTCAGTGATCATGTCCGAGCTCCAATAGCCAACTTCCGCCAGCGCACGGCGGCGAAATGCAGCGACGACTCCCGAAACAGTGAACACCTGTCCGTAGACTCGTTGAGTTCGTTTGATCAAACCGATAATGGAGGAAAACTCTCCCACTTGAATCCGCCCAATTAATGTTGAACGGGTACGAATTCGCGGATTTCCAGTCACCGCCCCCACACGGGGAAAGGCTATGAGCGGAGCAACCATATAGACGGCAGCATCACGATCCAATAGCGCATCACCATCAATACACACTAAATAATCACTTCGCGCTGCTGCTGCACCGGCTCTGAGCGCCAGCGCTTTTCCTTGATTTTCAGCAAGATGAATAACGCGTAAGCTAGGATGCTCTACAACTAGCTGCTCTAGTACATCGTGCGTGTTATCGGTTGAACCGTCATTAATAGCAATAACTTCAATATTTTTATAACGCTGCGCCAGCGCGGCACCGATGGTTTCGCGCGCATTGAGCCCTTCGTTAAAACACGGGATCAAAATGGAAATCAGCGGTTCGCCTTCGAGTTCAGGTGGTGGTATATCATCGCCCCATTTCCAATGACGCTCACGGTAATACCAAAAATAGACACCCCCGCTCATCCACAGTGCGGACATGAATAACGGCCAGAAAAACACGAAGTTCAGAATCGCTTCACCCGTAAAAACCAGCGCAATACCAAATGGCAGACTGAACATCAGGCACAGTATCAAGAAAGCAATAATGCGATCAGTCATTTTTGGGGTACCAATATGAAGAAAACATTGGACGAACCTCTAACAACTCCGGTTTACCATTGATAAAATCATCCGGATAATAACCGTAGTTAGCAGCACCACTTAATGAAAGCTGTCTCATCCATTCAGCAATTTGTTTACCGCTGATCTCAGCTGCTGGTCCTGATTTATTCCAGTCACGTGCCTGCAATTCAAATACGGTCTTGTCCAGAGCTCCAGGCGTTTGTGCGACAGCCTGAACCAATCTATCAAGCCAAGCGTTGGCCTCATTAGCCGGGATTTTCTCCATGAGAGGCATTGCCATAGGGGCAGTCCAATCGTAGGTATTGAGAAAATCATTCAGATTTTGTGCAAACCAGGCTTCACTTTCTGGCTCCAGTATTGGGTTTGCGTACATATTGCGAGCCGTTTGTACCTGCGGGCCACGAATATGACGCACCGATTGAGTCAGCTGTTCGGTGAAATCAATCAATACCTTACTTTTTAATCGGGTCCAGTTCGCAAACGCCTGCGGATCGTTGCGGATCTTCTCAATGCTATCTGGCAATCCGGCTGCCCGATAAGCGCTTAATGCCTGAGGCGAAGCATCTTCAAAGTCTGATAAGAAAGCATCGTCATGAAATAAAATACCCTTGAAATCGGCGTGCTTAGCCAAATCCTCATAGATTTCAGTGATACGAGTCCGGACTTCACTATCCCATGGGGAAAGACGAATATATTGTTTACGATCAACTACGGCTTGCCCTGTTTGCGGATCCCACGCCGCAACACGAGGAAGAGAAGCATCTAGCCCAAAGGCCAATACCGGCATCCACGCAAATACAGAAACCTGCGCGCGCGTTTTCAGTTGCCATGCAATATAACCAAATAAGTCGGCACGCATAGGTAACCAACGGTTAGGGAAATAGAGTTCGTGAATATTCCCATCGCCCTCAGGATCGGCATATGCCTGTAGGAAAACATGTGAAATGCGCATGTCATGAACGCGTTGGATCAGCGTATCGATATTTTTTCGCTGCTGCACCGGATCGCTGTCATACACATAATCCAAATCGACATGCATAACGCGCATTCGCTGAGATTCACTTACCTGAGCGATTTGGCTGGCAAAGCTGTTAAGGGAAGGATTATCTGCAATAAGAATTCTCGGAATATCATCAAGATATGCTGCATTCGCCAGCCCACTGTTGAGCGTAAATGCCATCTGGTAGCCTTGCTTCTTCACTAAATCCAAGGCGGTACCGCTAGCCGCACCATATGGCCAAACCCATGCCCGCGGCGATTTACCCGTCACTGATTTGAGCTTATTGGTAATCAACGTAATATCGCCATTGACACGCTGAAAGTACTGCTCATCCGTTTCATAAGTACGCGTTTTCTTGTTATACAGGCGATTTGCCACCGCGGGCAATTTACTTCCCATCGGATTAGCCTGACTACCAAAATGCAGATTCCAGGTATGTGCACCGACTTCTACCAACGGTGAATTCGCCATTTCCCGAACCATTTTCCACGTTGCGAATTTATCTCGCTGCGTCATTAAGCCACCAAAATCGATTTTTTGGTTGGTTGGCGCATCAACCCAACTGCCAACTGGCGCCCAAAGTGCAGGCCAGTTATACGCTTTCAGTAGGGGCCAAACGCGGGTATAGAAACTGCTGTATCCATCATCAAACGTAAGGAGTACGGCTTTTGGCGGCAGCACTGCTTTACCATCATGCGCATCTAGAATTTGCTGCACGCTAATCGGTTGGTAGTCATTATCACGCAGCCAGCTTATTTGCTCGTTCAGCGCGCTGGTGCGTACCGCAACATAACGCTGATCGGCGGCATCATCCGCAACATCGTGATACGAAAGCACCAAGAAGCTATTTTTAGGCCATGGCTGATCGGCCATCAACCCCGGTCGCTCCTCTGGTGGGACATAACTGTACACTGTGCTTTCAGCACTGCTATATGCAGAAATTATCCAACCAATAGCAATAATTGCACGGAACCATAGGCATCTTTTCAGCATGACAAATCCTTAAAACCTGACGTTCAAGTCGAATGCAACAGAGATATTCCGCTCACGTTCACCGTCGTAGGGCCGCTTATCCCACAGCAGCATCAGTCCACCATCAACAACGTTATTCCATTGAAGCCGCTGCCCATATCCAAGATGAATGATGCTTCCCACATCTTCGCCGCGCTGTACATACGCGCCGATGCCAGCAATCCCTTGTTGTGTCCAAACAGTGTCATAACGACGGTAAATGTGATGTTCGACTGCCACATTCGGGACAACGGAGAGATCTCGTTCAGGGTTATAATAAGGAACATTTTGTTTGGTATTTCGGCTACCCCCGATCTCAGGAATAAAATCAATAGTTAGTCGAGGCGTTGTCCATATACGCTCTTTGCCGTGAAGGCCAAACTCGAAACGCGCGTTACCGTCTGAGAAATGCGACGAGGAGAGCGATAACTGGTACTCACGCCTTTCATTTTGATACCAGCGGGCATACACATCTCCGCTGTTTGCAAATACACCACTACGCAGTGCGCGCAGTGGCGTATAACGAGAAAAGCGTTCCGCTGAACCACCAATGCGCCAGTTGTCATTGATATCATGCCAAGCGGCGAGGCGAGCGCCCATTTTCTGCCCATCACCATAATTCCGCGCGGACAAATCCATTTCGGCCCAATAATCACGTGAGGTCCACTCAAGGCCCGCGGCTAAGTCGCGGCTAATTCCCTTACCCTCTTCAAAAACACCGGTAGCGAAATTAAATCCGGAGAAAATCCGCCAATGATGATTGATTGGTGAGCTGTAGATTGCTGTATTAAAAGTAAAATCATTCTTGCCGCTGATCGGGTTATCAGAAGCAATTCCTGATGTTGCGCCTATGCGCAGCTCCGGCATATTGCGCACATCGCGCATTCGAGCAAGGCGACGAGTCTCTTCATCCTCAGGGCTACGGGCCATAACATCATCAGTCAACTCCTCTGCCTGTTTCCATTCCTGAAGAGTTAAAGCTACATAAGCTTGCTGATGTTCAAGAGCCCGGTTACGCGGTTCAAGCACTTCCGCCAACTTGAGTTCTTTTTCTGCCATACGCGGCAAGCCACGCGCGCTAAGTACAGAAGAATAGAGAATCAGCAAGCTTTGATTCCCAGGTCCGGTTCTAACTAACTGCGCCACCCGCTTTTCTGCTTCAGGTAACTCATTGGCGGCGATGTAATATTGAACCTGCAACATTTTGCCGAGTAACCAGTTATCGTTCGGCTGCAATGTTGGCGAGCCATAAATTCGACGCTGATATGGGCTTTCTTTGATCAACGCATTGACCTGTGCACTCGCAGCATCAAGGTCTTCTGTCTCAAGATACGTATAGAACAGATCCTGGCGATCTTCATGATTCAATGGCGTACTAGGAATGGAGCCGTTCGGATAGTAAATATCCATCAACATGGCCTTGGCTTTTTCTGGCTGACGTTCACTAAGTAATGCTGAAGCCACCCAACGCTTGGCATAGTTCGGCACTGCGCTGTCTTTCGCCAATGATTCATATTCTTTAATCACTTCATCAGTACGCTTTCGCACCAACAACGCACCCATTCGATCAATTCTGGCACGACGTATATCACTCAGCGCCGAAGGATCATCCTTCCAAGACGCAAGTAATTGGGCATAGTGAGCCAATGCCTTATCCGCTACGAAAAAGCGTTCTTCTTCATTGCGCGCTGAAGTGTAAGAAGCTCTGACCTCTTCCGCTGCAGAGTTCAGTGCCAACCTTCGTTTAACGGCATCTGATGGGGAAACGACGTGCGCCAATTCCTGCGCAGGTTTACTAACTCTGTTCGCAGACAGTGCAGACAACAGCATAGACTTAGCATGTTTATTATTGGCATCAATCGCAACAGCTCTACTGGCGGCTAATAACGCATCCCCATGTTTTCCCTGTGAAGAATAAACATAAGCAAGTAACGTTTCAGACTCTGCCCCCGGATACCGCTGGGCCCAATTATGTGCTTCCATCAAGGCCCGCTGATCATGACGAGCATCAGCCAATGTCATTATCCAACCGGCACGTACATCCGCATTACTCGGCTCTGTCAGTAACACCTGTTCCCAAATAGCTAATGAATTATTCCAACTTTTCTGATTACGATAGGCTCGCGCTGCAGCAATTTTTCCACGCACTGGCAATTCTATTCGGCCTTGGTACCGCTGCCAAATATCAATGGTTGCCCCATCTCTGTTCGCCCCCCAACTGGAAACTTGCAACCAGTCAGCGATCTGATTTGGAGATAGCGTATTTTTATTTTCTTGATTTTCTAAGTAACTGAATAACGGAGTACTATTGCCTCTACGCGCCTCAATAATTAGCGAATCATATTCTGACACTGCGGCAAACGCATGAACAGGTAAAAACACAAAAGCTAAAAGCAAGAGCGAAGCAGGCTTAATTTTTGCAATTAAATCAGTATATTGATGCATCTTAAACGTCTCTTCCCTGACCAAGCATCCAAAGTATTACTCAGCAATAGAGTCTCTTTTTATAATGTTTATTAGGCGAACTAGAGTAGCTAAGACAGATGTAACGTACATCTACCTATGATTTACCTATGATTGGTAACGTATATAAATAAAACTGATAGAAAACGTAGCGGTAGGTTTCCATAACCAACCTGCGGGTTTGGCGACGATATATAATAAGCTGATCAGCTTATAAGAAATTGGTATATCATCGATATATTAATGAATAAGGCTGACGTTGGTGATAATGCACAAATTTGATATCCCTATCAGTGCGACTGCACATAAAAACCATGTAACACATTAAGTTCACAGCAATGGAGAAATTCCATCACTGGCACTAAGCTCACTTAACGACCTAATTTAAATAAACCTTATTAATACACAAACTGTTAAAACCATTTGCTATAAGCGGGGATAAGCAAAATAGTCACATCATAATATCATAACGCCTATTGCTGAATAGTTGACGCCACATGCATACACAACTTTCATTGTTAATTTGAGAGCCGACCGAGGTTTTACCCGTAGGGTGTTGCATATTTTGCGACACCAAGCACCGATCGGTGCATCAATGTGCACATGCTTTTCCCATACCAATAGTCTAAATAAATACGCATGTTTTATGTGCCAATTTACGCGTCATGACATCAATAACCATCGACGGAAATCATGGCAACTCACAGCTCGAGATTAACACAGCAAGATTTCTGCCGAACGCGCCCATAATCATCGTTCTATTTGCGTGGTACGCAGCATAACGCCTAAAACAACACCGATGCCATCATGCTGCGCGCAATGCCATTAAATACGTCAGACAGGAAAAAATCGGCAAAGTCGAAAAAATAGCAGATCAGCACAAATACAATTATCCGGTTTAGCATGTCACCTCCATCCCGATCGCAAGGCTGCAAATTATCACCAGCAATGCATCGAGTTGCATTAAGTGGGCTGCATCTTTGCGCAACGGAGAGTAACAGAGTTCAACTATATGTAAATTTGTACACGAGCGATGCGCAACGTTATCCGCCCCGCAGTTCTAGAAATTTTTGATATTAGCGCGATCACAAAATCACAATGTTAGCGCGAAATTTGCACTAAACATGGGTTTTGCGATCGCGTCGCCATTATATTCGTGCCACAAACAGCAACTAACTGAAAATAAGTGGTATAACACTTGAGAGGCCTATCGCAAGGAGCCCATTTCGAGCTACCTCAATGCGGTGCGATAAGCCAAGGGAGTGACACGATTAATGGATGAAACCTGAAAAACATCAGGCAGGGAGGGCAACATGAAAGAGTTAATCAAATTGGCGGTATTTTGGGTTGTCGTCACCGGAGGGACTTGGGCGGTGTTTACATCCCTGTAAGAGAACGCGCTGATCTCGGTTATCTACGGATAAAAGCAATTCCGAGCATCAATGAGAAAGGCTGCCTACGCAGCCTTTTTTGTGTTTGTTTTCTTTATGCTTGGTGTCTGCTAGTGCTCGGTTGGCATCTAGTCGCAAATTTCTGCTTCCCTACAAAATAGCCAACTTAGCTTAACTCTATCTGCTGCTGATGCTGGGTTGTCAGCGGATGACGGATAGTCAGCGACATCACCAACGCCACCACCAGTAGTGCCAGAATCAGGTAGAAGGTCGCCATAAAGCCGCCAAACAACGATGCCACGACAGAACCGATAATACTACCCAGTCCAAAGCCCAGATAAATCACCCCGTAGTTCTTGGTCAGGTTATTTAAGCCAAAGAAATCACTGACCAAAGACGGATAGACCGTAATAGTGCCACCAAAGCTAAAGGCAATGCAGGCAACCGCAGCAAAGAACAAGTTGGCATTCAGTGGAACAAACAACAGCAGAGCCATTCCCACCAGCGTAATCACTTGTGCCAACGAAATCACACGAATGCGCGGCATACGGTCAGACAAAATGCCCAGTACCAAACGACCGCCCAAGTTCGCCATCGCAATCACCGCCACGGCATTGGCGGCCACAACGGCAGGCAGGTTCACCATTTTCTCGCCGATATCTTTGGCCACGCCAATGACATACAAACCACTCATGCAGGCAGTTAGAAACATTAACGCCAACATCCAGTACTGCGGCTTACGCATCGCTTGTGCCAGCGTAAAATCATGAGCTTGTTGCGTGCCAGCTGATTCTTGGCGCGCGGGTGCATCTTTCATTAACAGCGCCCCCAGCATCACCAGCACCATCGCCAGTAATCCCCACATTTTGAAGGTATTTTCCAGGCCGGTGCTAGAAAGCAGCAATAAGTTAATGTATTTAAAGCCCAAACTACCCAGCCCATACGCACCAATAGCGCAAGCGGAAATCAGCCCCTTACGCTCAGGGAACCATTTCACACAGTTCGACAGCGTCATCAAGTAGCCAGTACCGTCAGCAAAACCCACCAAAATACCGGCGCACAGATACAGCATCATCAGATTGCTGGCATGAGCGGTGAGAAAAAATCCCAAACCTAACAGCAGGCCAGCGCCCAACGTCACCTTACGCACACCGAAACGTTCTTGCAGTTTACCAGCCAAAGACGAGGCCACCGCCAACGCCAGACTCAGTAAACCGAAAGCAAACGCCACCTGACTGACCGGCTCATCCAGCTTGCTGGAGAGCTGCGCATTGAACAGGCTCCAGGTATACACCGAGCCCAAGGCAAATTGCGTGATAATGGTACCGAGCAGTGTCAGAACTCGGGTACGTTGATACTGTTGCGGACTTAACTGCTGCTGACTCATAAGCCACCCCTGATAAACCATGATGATTGTAAGAAGCGATAACTTCTCTCAGTGGTGGCACTATACGAGGGAAAACTCCCGCTCTGGCGATAAAAAGCATGAGCTGCAAAACGGGAGGAATGAAATGCAATTACAGACGCATCAGTTGTCGAAAGGCTTTGATGTTACTGCGGCTGACGGGAATTTCAGCGCTCAACTCGTGCAAACGGATCAAATAGGTACTGTTAAACCACGGCACGATTTCGCGAATTTTGTTGATGTTCACACAATACGAGCGATGACAGCGGAAAAACCCGTCTGCCGGTAAGCGACTGATAAATTCACTGATGCTCATTGGCATCACAAAGCGATCATCACGCGTATACACATAGGTCAGTTTTTCATCGGCCTCCGCATAGTAGATCTGCGCACACGGGGTGACGATGATGCGCTCACCTTTAACCAAATTCACCGTCTGGTTACGGTGTAACATCCCTTCATCCGCCATCGTAGCCGATGACCCTGCGCCTTGACCGGCATGAACTGCCGCAGGTGACCCCGCATTAGCTGCAAGATTTGGCGCCGCAGGCACTTTACGGGCTTCGATTTTTTGCAGCAGATGGGTAATGCGCGCTTCGTTATACGGCTTTAAGATGTAATCGAAGGCTTCCAGCTCAAAGGCATCTACGGCAAACTCTTTATGCGCCGTCACAAAAATCACTTCCGGAGGATGTGAGGATTTACGCAGGTTTTTTGCCAGCATCACCCCATCAATGGATGGAATTTGAATATCTAAAAACACCAAATCCACATCGTGATCTTGTAAGTATTTAAAGGCTTCCAACCCATCTTCAAACTGAGCGGCGATATCAATTTTGCTGTACGTCCGGATAAGATAGGCCAGCTCTTCACGCGCCAGATATTCATCCTCAACGATGATGGCTGTTAGCATAAATTTGCCTCCGGATCAGGTAAATAAAAACAGACTTCCGTGCCTGGCTCCAAACGCCGTAACTGCAGCCCCGCGCCGTACAACAGGGTTAAGCGCTGATGGACATTGGTTAAACCAATGCTATCACTGCTGACCGTACCAGCGGCCAGATTATCAATCACGTTCTGACTGATGCCATAGCCGGTATCCCGAACCGCCACTTTAACGCCGCCAGCCAGTCGCCGCACTTCCAGCGTTACTTTTCCCGGTGCGCTACGGGGCTGAATGCCGTGCAAAATGGCATTTTCCACCAGCGGCTGCAACAGCAAACTTGGCACCCGAATATCGACCTCATCCACATCAAACTCAACGGTTAGCTTATCGCCAAACCGCGCTTGCTCAATGGCGACATAATCACGCACTTGCTGCAACTCATCGTTCAAATTGATGAGTTCTTCACCGCGCGACAAGTTATAACGCAGATAATCAGCCAGATTAGCAATCAGCTCACGTGCTCGCTGCGGCTGGATACGAATTAGCGAGGAAATAGCATTTAAGGCGTTGAACAGAAAGTGTGGGTTAATTTTATTTTGTAATGCGGTAAATTCGGCCTTGCGAGTGGCTTCTTGCAGCTTAGCGATCCGCGATACTTCCATCTGAGTCGAGATAAGTTGTGACAATCCCACCGCCATTTCGCGCAGCGAGCTGGTAATACGATGAGTGCGGCGATAATAAATCTTCAGCGTACCGGTCACCGCGCCGTTCTCGCGCAGCGGAATAATAATTGCCGAATGAAAATCAGACAGGTGATAACGCTGCAAATTGTTATTGATGATGATTTGCCCTGAGATCACCGCTTGCTGCGTCATGGTACTGATGGTGTGGTGATCATCGAGCTCGTAATACTCTTTGCCGGCACCGGCATAAGCCAACACATCGTGGGTATCGGTGATAGCAACCGCATCGGCATCAATTTCTCGGCGGATGGTATCGCACACCTGTTCGAGCGCATCACGATGGATTTCGCGGAAAAACGGCAGGGTTTTATTGGCCACATCCAGCGCCAATTTGGCCTGTTTGGCGGCAATCAGCTCTTTTTCATCATCCAAATCTTGCACCAAGCGAATAATCAGCCCGATACACACGGTACCCAAAATCATCGGCAGGGCAATATTGCGGACAATCTCAATACCTATCGCATGTGGCTTAGTCAGTAACAAGATCAGCAGCATGGTCAGCCCTTCACAGGCCATCCCCGCCAAAATGCCATACAGCCATAACCGGCTCTTACGCGCCCGATAGTGGATCAAGGTAGCCAGCAAACCGGCCGAAATACTGCTAAGCAGGCACGGTAATGACGTATAGCCATCAATATCAATCAGGTATCGGTGTAAACCCGAGATCACACCAGCTGGAATGCCAACCCACGGGCCAAACAGGATCCCTCCGCAGATCACGGCGATGATGCGCACGTTAATCAGCGCACCCTCTACGGGAATTCCAGTGTAAGTACTAAATACCGCGAACAAGCAAAACAGCACACTGACCAACGCTAGCTCAGTCGGCGAATGGCGCTGTTTTTGAAAAAGATGTTGAAACGGCCAGACCCGCGTTAGAAAAAACAGAGTCATCAGCATCAAGGCCGCGCGTTCAAACACGGCCAACAACATCACCCCATCATTGGGACCCACGACAGCCTCCTGTGAAACCGGTGCAAAACGCAAAGTGTATCAGCAACAAGATGCAGTGAGGAGCCAGTATACGCGCTTAAATCCGATACCCCCACACCGCATCAATCAGCTTCACCATCAGCGCTTTGGATATTGCGTCAGGATCGCGCTCGGGCAAATACTCGACAAAATCCGCACCGATAAATCCCGCACACGAGGCCACCGAATGCACCAGGTGCAGCGCTTCGCGCGCGCTCAGCCCACCCACATTCGGCGTCGCACATGCGCGAAATAGACTGCCGTCCAGCGCATCATAATCAAAGGAAAGGTAGACATGATCGTAATCGCGCTCCAGCTCACGACACAAACGGCGCACGACTTCGCCAAAGCCCAATTGCTCTATCAACGCCATGTCAAAACAGGTGATCCCCAAGTCACGGATCAGCGCGTATTCACACGGCATCATATCGCGCACACCAACATAAAACAGATTAGCCGCCGCCAGCTCTCGCTCCACTGGCACAGACCAACCATGATACGGATAGCGATTCATCAGCATCGCCAATGGTTTACCATGCAAGTTGCTATCCAGCGTATGGTTACAATCGGCGTGCGCATCCACCCAGACCACCGCCACTTTTTTACCCTGCTCCTGCTGATAGAACTGCAATGCCGCTTGTACGCTGGCAAACGCAATGGCGTGATCGCCGCCCAACGTCAATGGCACCCTACCGGCGCGATACTGCGTTAACAGCATCGCATGCAGATCTGCGCAATATCGCGCCAAGGCCTGATCTTTGAAGCCCCGCTCATCGGGCGCGCCGTCGACCAGTTGCGCCAACAGCGCCCATACCTCAGGGCTAGGTAAGACATCGCCAGCATCGATGATATCCGCGCCCCAGCGCGCATTTCTCACCGCCATCCATTCGCTCAGCCCCGGCTCACTGTCTGTCGACTCACGTAATTGCGCTGCCGTATTAGCGCGCGTGGTGACACAGCCCATCTGATTAAAAGGCGCGCCAACCAGCGCAAAACGCCGCTTGGCGTGCGTATGGGTAAGCGCCTCGCTCGACGTTCTGGTGGTTTTATGCTGCCTCAATTCAATTTTCACCCACACCTCCTGTGCTCTTTTCGTTTATGTGTATTTTGCGAATACGCGTCTGACTTAGCTTGTGCTCGCTCGCCACACAGCTAACCAATCCCCATAGTGTTGTTCCACGCTAACACGGCAACCCATGTTGTCAGCTTGACAGAAACAATACTCACACAAAAATGCGGCCAACCTCCGGCACAGTCAGCCCGAGTTGCAGCCTGCGCAGTGTGACCCACCTCATAACGTGACCAAGAGTTTTATGTATGCGTGGAGTGTCAACGCTATCCAACAAAGCAGCGACCAAATTCGGTGCTACGCTTTACAAAGCAGAGGGTTAAGAAATAAGGAAAGCATGTCATGGAAAGACAACTGACCACGAGCCCCGTCCCTGCCGAATCTGGTGAGATCTGGTTGGTCATGGACAGCCGCAGCATCGGTGGCATCGAAAACCATGTGTTTATTCTGGCAAACGAGTTACGCCGTCACGGATTAAATGCTGTGGTGGTACTGATGGCCGATTATGGCTCTAGCCCCAATATCAATCGCATGAAACGGCTCAATCTCCCCTATCGATTGTGCCAAAATACCCAAGATTTCCTCCGCCAATTAAAAGCCCATCCGCCACTGCTATTGCATTCACACGGCTATAAAGCCGGGATCATCTGCCGCTTGCTGGGCCGTTGGTATGGCTGCAAAGTCATATCCACTTTTCACTCGGGGGATTTAGGGCGTGGGCGGGTACGTTGGTATAGCCTCATTGATCTGGCGACCGCTTTTTTAGGCCGCCGCATTGCGGTGAGTCGTGCAATTGCACGCCGCCTCCCTCCGCCGGTTACGGTGATCGCCAACTTTGTTTCCCTCCCTCCACGTGCGGCAGTACAGCCGGAGCCTGCCTTTCGAGTCGGCTTTGTTGGGCGACTGAGCCATGAAAAAGGCCCCGATCTGTTTTGCTCTCTGGCCGCACTTCATCCACGCGCCGAGTTCCATGTGTATGGCGATGGCCCCATGCGCAGCGCTTTGGAGGCCGATTATCTGGGGCATGTGGAATTTCATGGATTTTGCGCTGACATGAGTGAGGTATGGCCACAGATTGATTTACTGTGCATTACGTCACGTGCCGAAGGGCTGCCACTGGCTGCGTTAGAAGCCATGGCCAATGGGATCCCAGTTTGCAGCTTTGCGATTGGAGGGCTCGGTGACTTAATTACCCACGGTGACAACGGCTGGTTACTGCCGGCCGGCGATCTGAATGCCATGAGTCAGGCGCTACATGAGTGGCAACAATTACCAACGGCCGAATACCGCCGGCGACAGCAGTGTGCGCGGGAAACCATTCGCCAGCACTACACGCCAGAAACGGCATTACCGCAAATTATTGCGGTATATCAACGCGCCTTAGGGCCACAAGCCTCGCGCTTACACGGATAATGCGTACGCCGCTAGTTATTAGCCATGGCCTGCTGCAACTGCGCTAACACCGGCGCGTAGGTCTGCTCGGCACGAAACGCGGCCGCCAGTGATTGTCCGCGCAGCCCTATCGCTGGGATCTGTGCCGGACTTAGCGCCAAAGTTTGCAGCTGCAGCGCCAAATCCTCGGCATCCATCGGTCGATATTTGATACAGCTGACGCCGTGCTCCAGTTGCTGATCCCAAAATGCGCCATCTTGCGGGATCAGGACGCACAAGCCCGCCGCTAACGCCTCCAGTACCGACAGCCCAAACGGCTCACGCTCACTGGTGGAGACAAACACCGAGCAACGTCGGCGGATGGCATCTAAATCCGGCGGCGCTTCATGCCAATACACGGTGCTCGCTTGAGCATTCGGCACACGATTTACTTCGCTCGGCGCATCGGTCACCGGTAACAGCGTATCTTTGGGTCGCAAAAAGCAGATATGCGCCGTATAAGCGGCGACACATTGTGGTGACTCTAATGCCGCCAGCAGTACATCCAAGCCTTTCCATTTAAGCAATGACGCTGCCCAAAACAGGCGTAACGCTGGCGCATCCGCGTCTGCCGCCATTACCGGTGATGGCCAACGCTCTGCGGAAAGACCGTTATGTAATGCCAACCAATGCGGGCGTTCAATACTGTCATCACGGTCACTTTTTATCATCGCTGTAGGTGTATCCGCTGGCGCTAACCGGCGCAGCGCCGCCTGCAGCGAAGGCGCAGCACCAGGGACATAAAACACATAATTGGCGCGCAACAAACAACGTGCACAGGTACGTGAAGGCGCAACCGGTCCATGTACCAGCTGGACAATAGTTGCCGCCGGCCATACTTTGCCCAAAGACACAGCACTGAGATACAACGATAAATCTACCCCCGGCCCAGAACCGCCCACCAATATCGCCCGACGCCCTAATCGGCAACGCTGAACCAGCACTTGCAACGCTAAGAACAAATGACGCGCAAAGTAGCGCCAGCCTGATTCGGCATTACGGCACCCCGGTAATTCATACAACGGCACGGTTTCCCAACGGGGCGAGAGTTGCTCTGCATTCACGCTAGCGTTTTGCAAGTGATTCCCTGCCGCTGACGGCCAGCTAGAGGGATCCCGAGTCAGCACGGTGATCTTTACTGCATGCCGGTTACTCGCATCAGCCTTGAGCAGCCCTAATAACGAGCGATTTGCCACTTTCGAGCCGCCATTAAAGGCGATGGGATCGAGCAACAACAAGTGTGCAGTTCCCTTTTTGCTGGCGCTGCTCAAATCTGGGTCTGCATTAGCTTGGCATTCATGATTTGCGCTCATGCCGGTTTTCCCCCTAAACGCTGCTGCACGCGATCGCCTAGCCAGCGCAAGCAACTCCCGGCGCAGCGCCAGCCATCACGCCAATGCAAGGCACTCTTCGGTGTACGCAACAAATCCTGATAGGCCGCGCTGATATCCGCCACATAGCGCTGCACCGAAAATTGGGCGCGTACCCGCGCCCGGCCTTGCTGACCTAACTGCATGCGTAGCCCGGGATTTTCATGTAATTCACGGATTTTATCCGCCAAAGCTTGCACATCGTCTGCGGGAACCAGTAACCCCGTGTCATGATCCAGCACCACCTCGGCGATCCCGCCCACATCAGGCGCAATCACCGGTAATCCCGCCCAACCGGCTTCAGCCAATACCAGCCCAAAGACCTCTTCACGCGCCCCAGAGATAAATACGTCGGCACCACCTTGTAGCCAACCACCTACTTGCCCGTCTTCACCGGCCAGAAAAACCTGCTGCTGTAGGTGTAAACGCGCAATTTGCTCAGCCAAGGCCGCCTGCTCTTCCCCGGCCCCCACGATCACCAACGCCACCGATAAACCGTTACCCTGTAACAGCGCTACAGCATCAATCAACAAATCCATGCCTTTACGCCGAATGAGCGAGCCGACCGATAGCAACAGCAACTGTTCAGGAGCAATTGCAAACCGCGCCCGAATATCGATCGCCGGATGCGCAGCTAAACGCGCAGCATCAATGCCATTGGGGATCACACGACATCGATGGGCGGGCATGCCGTCAGCCAGCAAACCAGCAATCACCGGTTGGCTGACCCCGATAGCGAGCGAGACTTGGTGCAGTAGCAAGCTATACCGATCACGCGCCTGATAGCGCGCATGTAAATGCGCCAGTAACGGAACGCCTGCGGTGCGTGCTGCCGGCACCATCCACTGACACGGAGCGCCGCTATTGCAATGTACCAAGGCAATCTGGTGTTTTTGCAGTAGTCGACATCCCTCTTGGTATAAACGCCAGCTAGCCCTTACATCCATACGTGGTGCCTCCCAACCGCCTAATAGCGTAAATGGGCAGTATTCGGTTTCAACTTCCAGTGCTTTTACGGCACTAAGCAACGTCTGACTGTTACTCCACACCACGGGCCGATACTGCGCGCGATCAAGGTGCGCAAGTAAATCAAGCAAACAACGCTCGCTGCCGCGGATCCACTCCTCACCGTAGTGCACATATAAGAGATTAATGGCCATGGGATTGCTCTCCGGTTGGCGGTGGCGAAGTGGAACTGTGTGAATTGGCCTGGTACGAGGAACTCTGGTCGGTAAACGATGGTTTTTCCGACACGTTCGTTATCGCTTTTTCTTCTCTCGTTTTTTCTTCTGCGCGCTTTTCTGCAACATGCTTTTCTACGGCGCGGATCCCGGCCACCGCTAAGGCCAATTGCAAATACACCGGCCAAGTAAAACCTTGCGTTAAAAAGGTGCCCGAGACACAAAAGCCCACCATACTGGCGGCCACACCATTGATGGCAATGGCCACAGGATAAGGCTCGGAGCGATCTAATTTCAGAGCCACGCGCCAGACATGAAATAAGGTGGTCAACAGCATCAACATGAAGACTGCAAAACCGAGGAAACCAGTTTCCGACAGCACGTTAAACCATGTTGAATGCACCGCATGATTAAGCCCATCCCAGTGTGGGCTGTAAAAATAGTAGTTGTAGTAAAAATTATTCAACCCGACACCACGAAATGGGTGCGCTAATGCCATGCCCCACGCCGCTTCCCACGCATATAAGCGCCCCATGGCCGAAGCATCAATACCCTCTTCAGCCGCGCCGCCCGAACTACGATCGCTGATCCCTGCAACGGCAAACAGCACTAGCAGCACCATCGCGGCAAGGGAAAAGAGCAGCATTTTGGACTTGATACGCCGATAAGCAAAAATCCCCATCACGGCGCAAATTCCCAGTAAGCCACCACGACTTTGGGTAGCCACAATCGCCAGCAGATTGACAATAAAACCGGCAAATCCCAGCAAGCGATCCCATTTACCCGCTCGCGACTCTAACGCGCTCGCGAGAGAAAATCCGGCAGGAAACAGCAATACCAACGCCAAATCATTGGGATCGCCCAGCACCGAGCCCAACTCACGGCCAATCGTAACGCGAGTTTCCTCCACCAACCCAATACCGGCACTTTTGTTGTACAGCGCCACCGAGCCCACCAACAGCCCACTCAGAATGAATACTCGCGTGGCCATGGCAAAGTGCGCCGGTTTTTCCATCAACCAGGCAATCGCAAAGGTCATGGTGACGATTTTCACGTAAGTGCCGTTCCACGCCGCTAACGCTTCACCACGATTTGAAGCGAGCAATGCGCCAATCGTTACCAAAACAAAAAACAGCGCCAGCCAGGTAAACTCTCGGCACCAAAATGGCCTGATCGTCTTGGATATCAAGGTATGCCACAGCAATACCGCCAACGCGCCCACCGCCAACAACTGTGGTAAACGCAGTGGATTTAGCTGCGGGATCACTTCATGGATGCGGAAAAACGAGAAAGCGACAAACGCCAACATCACCACAAACGGAAAACGCAGTGCAAACAACACCGCCAGTACCACGGCCCCCAACACCGGCCCTAAGACCGGCAACGGGACAAACCACCACAGCAGCGCAGACAGCAGACAAAACAGGACGCAAGCCGCCACGGCTTTCATACCGCGCAGCCCTTCAGTTACTGAAACAGGTGTATGCTCTGGCCCAGCCATAACGCCACCACCATCACGATTGCTGCACTCACCACGCCATACCAGCGGTACGGCAGATACAACAGTTTCTGGCTAAAGTACAAAAACAGCGTTGCTCGTAACCCATTCACCACAAATTGACTGGCAATGACACCAGCAACGCCAAAGTGTGGGATCAATAACGCATAACCCAATACCCCTACCGCGCTGCATAGCAGATGGATATTCATCTGTAATCGGCTATCACGCTGGCTATAGCAACCCACATTCATCAATTCAGACTGTGTCTTTAACGCCATCGCGGCCACCAGCCACGGTACCAATTTAATCGCTGGATGGTAGCTCTCGGAGGTCAGCTGCAAAATCAGGTAAGGCGCCACCAGCCCTACACCGCCCGCTAATAAATAGCCAAGCGCCGCGCCTAATTCGGCAAAATCGGCATTCTTTCGTAATCCACCAGTTTCACCGAGAAATTGAAACCGCTTGGGATACCACCACAATGCAAACGGCTGTAAAACCAGCCCTGCGGCTAACGCAAACTTTCCTGCTACCGCATAGTAAGCCAGCTCAGTTTCACCGGCAGCGCCGGCTAACCACCAGCGATCCAATCCTGCAACAGCGAATCCTGCTAAGCCACTGACTAAAATAGGGATTCCATAGCGCAAATACTGCATACCGCCACGCATTCGCCACGTCAACCCGGTGTTATGCCATTGCCAGCCGCCCATCAACAGCGCTTGACCGAAGGTGGTAATGGCTCCCACCATCACAACGCCTTCCACGCCCATCCCCCAGCGCAAGCTCAGCCAGATAAACAGCGCCTGCACCACCACGCGTCCTGCGGTGCACAGGAAAAAAAAACGCGCCATGCCCTGCATGCGCAACCATGCCAGCGGAATGCCAATCACGCCCTCCAACACCACCGAGAGCAATGTCCAACGAACCAGTGACGCTGTCACATTTCCCGGTAGCCAGTGTGCAATTTGTTCGGCAAACGGCATCAACAGCAATAAGCCAATGAGTGCTATCAACAGGGTTTGGGTGAATAACACACCAGCGGCTTGCTGGCGCGTAGCCTCACTATCGGCTAACCCCGCAAAACGATACAACGCATCCACTAATCCCAACCCGAGCAATAAAGTACCGATGTTGACTAACGCCAGCAGCACTTCCAGTTGGCCATACTCCGCCGGCGACAGATAGCGCGTAAAAACCGGCAGCATGATCAAGGAGATCCCTTTCATCAAGATCAGGCCAAGACCATAAAAAAACATTTGCTGCAACGCGGAAGGCAATCGGAAGCGCATAAAAAATCCGTTAAACACGTCAGTGTGTATACTTATGTTTATAGCCAAAGACGCCAATTCACGCCTGCAGAAACTGGCTAAAAACGCAAAAGATGCTTAATCATTAAGTATTAGTCAGTATTCGGGAGCATGCCGCATGATGATCGTCCAGCGCCTCCGTCAATGGGCCAAAGCCGGTAACAGTCCACTGGCTCGCAATTTATGGTCGACCGCCAAAGCACTGCGCACATGGTCCTGTCCGGTGATCCCAGCGATTCACCGTCCGCTGTATGCGCTGCATCAACTGCTGAAAAATGCATTCGCATCGTTCACTCGCATTTTTTACTGGACGCCACTGTTCAAAACCCGCCTCGCCCAACCAGCGCCACACTTATATCTCTACAGCGGCATGCCACAATTGATCGGGCCGCTGTATATCCAAATCGGTAGCCATTGTCAGATCAGCGGTATCTCTTCGTTTATCGGCCGACAAGGCACGCGCCCGGTCGAATTACACATTGGTGATCGTTGCCATATCGGGTGGCAAACCACCATTGCCGTGGGGCGCAAAGTCATTTTGGGCGATGATGTGTATATGGCGGGAAAAGTCTTTCTGGCCGGCTTCCCCGGACATCCGCTCAACCCCGAAGAGCGAGCCGCCGGTCTACCGGAGCACGATGAACAAACGGGCGATATTATTTTGGAAGACAAGGTGTGGTTGGGCACCGGCGTGATGGTTAATGCTGGCGTGCGTATTGGCGCGGGCACGGTAGTTGCCGCCGGTAGCATTGTCACCCATGACTTACCAGCGCGGGTATTAGCCGCCGGTGTTCCAGCGAAGGTGATTCGCGCCTTACCCGAGTCAGAGCCTATGCGCAGTACCGCGCAAGGCATAGTCACTGACGCCACTTCGCCGTCAACCACCAATGCAACTTACTCGCAGGAAGACCCAACATGCTCCCGCCACTGATTGTTTTTGGTGAAGACTGGGGCGCCCATCCCAGCAGCACCCAGCATCTCATCAAACGGCTCACTGCCGAGCGACCGGTGATTTGGGTCAATTCCATTGGCTTGCGCCGCCCAGGGTTTAACCGCCGAGATTTGCGCCGTGTATGGCAAAAATTACGGGCACTATTACAACAACAATTAGCCACGAAGCCCGCAGCGAATCAGGCAGAATCCACTCCGGCAACAAGTACCACCACTGCGCCCAACTCACCGCCACAACCCACCGTTATTGCGCCACTGGCGATCCCTTTACCGGGTGTGGGTTGGGCCAGAGCCATCAATCGCCGCTTATTGCGGCGCCAAATTCGACGCACCTTACAACAACTGCAACTGACTGACTGCCAGCCGGTGCTTTGGTTATCATTGCCCACTGGCGTTGATCTGATCGGTCAGCTCAATGAACGGGCCGTGATTTATTATTGTGGCGATGATTTCTCCGCTTTAAGTGGTGTGGACCATACGGCAGTGAGCCTGCTGGAGCGCGAGTTAGCCGAAAAAGCCGACTTGATCTTGGCCGCTAGCCCCGCGTTAGTGCAAAGATTCCCTGCCGATAAAACCCAGTTATTGCCACACGGCGTGGATATCCGCCTATTCTCCACCCCGCAGCCGCGCGCCGCCGATCTGCCTAGCGGAAAGCCCATCGCTGGATTTTACGGCAGCATTTCGGAATGGATCGATACTGAGCTGCTGGCACAAACCGCTGAACGCCTACCACACTGGAATTTTGTTTTAATCGGCCCGATTCAAACCGATATTGCTTCACTACACGGCAAGTCGAATATCTTTTTACTCGGCCCACGGCCACATCACGCCCTGCCAAGCTATGTGCAACATTGGCAGGTGTCGATGCTGCCTTTTCGTGATAATGCCCAGATCCGAGCCTGTAACCCGCTAAAACTGCGCGAATATCTCGCGGCGCAAAAACCGGTAGCCAGCACTGATTTCCCCGCGTTAGACGGATACCGCGAATTGGTGCATGTCGGCACAGATGCCGACCGTTTTACGCTGGCTATCCAACAGGCGGCGCTGGATGCCCCCGATACGCAGGCCTTTCACCACTGGTTGGCGCAAAGCTCGCCTGATTGGGAGGCTGTACTGGCATTAACCCAACCTCGCCACGCACGCGGTGAAAGCGTCAGCCAACAAAGCTGGGAAGCGCGCGCTGACGACTTAAATCGTCTCCTCGACAGGCTGTAATACTATGCAGGCTAAACAGCCCTCGAGATGGAATAAGCTTGAATGGAAAAATCCAAATTGGGTGCGGCAAATAATATCGCGCACACGGTGTCTGATCACTCATGGGATGTCACAACCCTCACAGCTCCTAGTGAGCGTAGTGCTGTGCGCAACGCTTATTGGCATTTCAACCTCGGTCCTTGCGACGCCCCAACCCGCAACCATATCGGACACTCACACACTAGAGCTATTGAAGAGCTCTGGTTCTGAATCTAGCGCGGGCATTGTAAGTGACACTGTCACCCTCCCTTATGAGCAGCATTTTTCTCCACCGACAACGTGGAACGCTAATGATGATCTGGTCATTGAAGGAAACAATCCTTCTGATCAACAAGCTCTGCTGGTGATCCGACTGGACGATGTGAATTCCACGGGTTACTCCTCACGCGTTAATGAAGAGCGTGATATCCCGCCGGGGCCATTTCGACTGCGCATCGCGCTGGCCTCGCTGCTGACAGCCGAAAAAAAACGCCCGGATCTGAGCCGCCTGACGGCTCTGTATCTGTTCACTGCGCAACCACAAGGCATCACCCTGCAAAAGCTTTCGCTGCAACGTGGATTGCGTTTTGCCGATGAGATATTGGCTTGGGATTTCGGTGACAGCCAACGCGCCCCCTTCAGTGGCTTTACCCGCATCGGCCCACAAGACGTTCACTTGCAAGGACGCCCCACCGCCACCACCCGAAGCGGCAGCTTTGCTCCGTTTAATGATGGCTTACGTGGCGTGAATCAGATAAAAATTCCCCTTCCCGCAGGCCAATATCAGTTACGGCTGTGGAATCGCGATCCCGGCGAATGGGAATTACTTCCCCATCCATTGGAGCGGCGTGTACGCGTCAACGGCCAAGCCATTTGGGAGCAGCACCTAACACCGGAGCAATGGATAAAAGACATTTATCTGGCCGATCGCAATCAAGAAGCACTGCCGGCATTCACAACGCAACCCCAGAGCACCACCAACACGCAAGAAGCCGCCGCACAACAACTGCTCCCAGAACAGCTGGGAAAATTGAGTACGCGCGTGGCGCATCCGGGCGGCGATCTGATTATTGATTTGGAAGGGGATTCCCCTGATGCCCAGTACATCTCCGCGTTACTACTGTGGCCTGATACACTGCGGCCTGATACATCACCAAACGCCGCCGATACGCCAACACCGGAGCAACAGCTGAACCAACGGCTGACGCAACTGTTTCATGAAAACTGGCATATTAACCCGCAGCCTTTAGCACCGGAGCAAGCCATTAGTTTAGCGCTACCGACGCCAAACCAAGGGGTAAATTCAACCGCAGCAGCTGTAACCTTGTTAGGCAAGGTCGCCGGCAACAGTCATTTGAGTGTCGATCTCAAGCTAGAGACCGCATCGTTGCCGCACGCAGTTAACGCATCGCTGCACTTATCGCCGTTTGTCCCAACCGTTGCTAAAAATCAGACTGACCGCGATACCTCCATAACCCCTTCAAACACCATCTTGCCCGCCGAGCTGCGCTGGGGGCAGTGGCACTGGGTTCGCGAACCGGCACAAGGTCACCAACTACACGCGTCCGCCAGTTATTTTCGCACCGATCTGGATAGCGTTCCCCTTACACCAGCGAGCCCCCGCTACCTGCATCTGGTCATTAGCGTACCGGAAGGAACGCCTGCCGGAGACTATCAGGCAACGCTACGCCTGCAAATTGGCGAACAGCGCTACACCTATCCATTGCAAATTCAGGTGCTCGCGCTGCAACTGCCGGATGTCCCAATCCCTGTTGGGGTATATTTGGATGCAGCGCCACATCTGAATTGGTTTGATGCAGAGCAGGCTACACGACAAAGCGCCTGCGATTTACGTTGGCTAGCCAATATCGGTCTTAGCATCCCTGCCCCCGCACTGGCCACACCAGATGATCAAAATACCGCGCGTTTTGAGCGCGATTTACGGGCCGCCATGCAGTCGAACCGCTATTTACCGCTGCTGGCCTACACCCCCTTAAAACGGCTGCGCGACAATCTGGGCGATAAAGCCGCCATCATGCATATCGCCGAAGTGGAGCGCGAGCATCCGCAGGTGCTAGCGTGGAGTTTGGCTGATGAAGCCGACAGCGGCCAAATCCCCAACCTGCTGAGCTTTGCCCAAGAACTACGTACACGTGTGCCGGATATCCAACTGGCCGGCCAACTTAATCACCCCAGTCAAACGGCGCTACTGCCTGCTCTCTCACTGGTGCTGATCAATGACGGCTTTGGCGCTTCCGCGCACAACATCGCGCAATTGCAAAAAGAGGGAAAACAAGTTTGGCTGTATAACCTCGGCGCATCGCGGCTGGCGGCAGGCTTTTATCTGTGGCGCAGTGGCGCGCAAGGGTATCTACAATGGCATGCCCGTATGCCAACCGCCGATCCGCTTAATCCTGTGGATGGACGCGAAGCGGATTTTCAATTTTTGTATCCGCCGATGAA
This sequence comes from Plesiomonas sp. ZOR0011, assembly GCF_000800945.1. Taxonomy (NCBI): domain Bacteria; kingdom Pseudomonadati; phylum Pseudomonadota; class Gammaproteobacteria; order Enterobacterales; family Enterobacteriaceae; genus Plesiomonas; species Plesiomonas sp. ZOR0011. Next base: position 23,556 of record NZ_JRKB01000028.1, on the reverse strand, counting down.
CGTTTGTACGTTACCGGATACCGATCGCAGTTTGTTTGCATTACTGGAAGGCACTGATGATCTTCGCTGGTTACATTGGCTCGATAGCCAAAGTCAGCATATGGAAGCGGCTCGATTACTGCGCGACAAAATTTGGCAACAGATCCCCGATACTTGGCAAGCCACACAGCAGCTCTCTCCAGCCCAATTGCAGCAGTGGCGGAGGGAAATTCAGCAGCTGGCCAACTAGATTCGCCAAATAATTGCTGAGCGATCACTTTATAATCACAAACTTTACATATAATGATTTACATATGTAAAACATAACGTTCTGTGCAATATATGTACATTGTGTTTATGTACTAAAAACTATGTACTACAAAAATGCACTACACGCAGGGATGATGCTTAACGTACAGATCACTCGCGCCAAACGGCATCACCGCGTTTAGCCATGAGCGAATTCAGCCGACTTATCGCAAGGACAGTGAAACCGTATGAACCGCCTGACGCAAACCGCAAGCTTGATGTTACTGCTGTGTCTGACAGGCTGCGCCGCCAGCACCAGCACATCGGGCGGCAAAGTCACTTTGGCTCAACTCGAAGCGCTGCGTGTTGGGCAGCAAGCCTATCGTCCGGCCTTTTCCGGCCACTATCCACAAAATGAAATTGCGCTGCCCACTGACACCGAAAAACAGCTGCATCAATTTTTAGCCCAGCAAGATCCGTCGGCCATTACCGTTTCGGTTGGTAATAGCGCCGGCGATCCACTGCAAAGTGCGCGTATCGCCCACCAGCGGCTCAAATATATTGAAAAAATGCTGGCCGCTCGGGCCATTGATGTCAGCCTGCAATACAAGCCTGATGCCGAGCCGGATAGCCTAAATATCGAGGTGGGCCGTGAATGACAATCTCTCCGTCTCTTTGTGCCTGATTTTTAATGGCGCATGGCGGCGGCGTTATCTGATTGCGATTCCCTTATTGCTGATGCCCATACTGGCAACACTGATAGGCTTGTTCACGCCCAAACAATACCATTCGCACACCACATTGCTGATTCAAGAAACCGCCAAACTGAATCCGTTTTTGGAAGACCTCTCGGTATCCACCAACCTTAAAGATCGCTTCGCGGCGCTCGATAGCCTGCTACACAGCCGGTATGTGTTACAGCGCGTCATCGAGGATGCGAAATTACTGCCCAAAGATGCGCCACAAAGCGAATATGACAGCAAAATTAATCAACTTTCTGCCGCCGTGACCTTAAGTTTGGTCGGTAGCGATCTGGTGCAATTAACGTTCAAAACCCAGCAACCGCAAGACAGCGCGGTGATCTTACAAGCCATCAGCGAACGCTTTTTGGAAAACGTTCTGGCTCCTGAGCAATCCTCCATCAGCGGCTCGGAAAAATTCCTCAAAGAGCAAATCACTAAGCAAGAGATAGAGCTAAACAAGGCCGAGAAAAATCTGGCCGACTTTAAACGAAGCCAATCCGCGGAGCTGCCGGATTTGTACAGCGCCAACGTGAATCGCCTGCATGCGTTAAAAGATAAAGAAGAGGAAAAACGCACCCAACTGGCCGGTGCCAAAGCGGCACTGGCGGCGCTACAAACGGGAATCTCACAAGTCAATCCGGTGATCGCCAATCTGGAGCAGCAAATCGTCAATACCACCAATGAAATTGCCTTATTGCGTACTCGTTACACCGATTCACACAGCAAAATTCAAGCCGCGCTGTATCGCCTGCACCAACTCGAAGATGAGCGCCAAGCGCAGATGAACGCCATCCCCAAAATAGACAGTACCGACTTAAACCAACTGCTGAACTTATCGCAAAACAGCAACCGAGAACAAAGCAACGGCAACAACAAGAATGACACCTTGCTCGACTCCCAACTCAAAGAGCTGCAAAAAGCCGCCACCAACGTCAAAGCGTTGCAAGAAGAGGTGAACAGTATCAATAAGCTGATCCGCGAATCAGAAGAGAGTGTAGGCAGCTTTGGTGATGTTGAGCGCCAGATGTCAGAGCTTGAGCGTAACTTACAGGTGCAACGCGAGCTGTATCAGGATCTGCTGACTCGCTATAAAAAAGCGCAGGTCACCGGCGCTCTCGGGCAATTTGAAAAAGGCGATCGGGTTAAAGTCATCGATCCGCCATTCATCCCGACCTCCCCGAGTACGCCGCCATTGATTGTCTTTATTTTGGCCGGGATCGTGGCCGGACTGGGTATTGGGATAGGTTTTGCCGTCATCGCAGAAATTACCGACAGTACCGTGCAGCGTAGCGACAAGCTGACTATGCTGATAGGAGCGCCAGTATTAATACGAATTCCTTACAACAAGGAGATCGCTCACTATGCCAACCGGCCGGAGCAGAATCATCCAGATAGTTCAGCATCTCGCGCCGGGGGGCATTGAAACACTGGCGCTTGAATTGCATCGAACATTTCGGGAACAGCATGACAGCCTGCTGATAAGTCTCGAAGGCAATTACGCCAGTGCCAGCGCACATTGGCCACGGCTGACCGAATTTCAACACGAGCTGATCTTTTTAGACAAACAGCCCGGTTTGCAACCGAGCTTACTGGCTCGCTTATATCGTTTGTTGCGCCAGCACAAGCCGGATGTTGTACATACCCATCACATTGGCCCTTTACTGTATGGCGCATTGGCTGGGCGTTTGGCGAAAGTACCTTGCTTAGTACATACCGAACATGATGCATGGCATCTGGAAAACCCAAAACGGCGCAAACTGGCCGCGCTGTTATGTCAACTCGGCCACCCTCATTTGGTGGCTGATTCAGAGCAAGTCGCGTCTGCCATGCGCCAGTATCTACCGGGTTGTCAGCCCGAGGTAATTCTCAACGGAATTGATACTACGCGCTTTACCCCAGCCGACCATCACCGCCGAATAGCTGCCCGGCAGGCGCTACAATTACCTCTTGATGTCCCACTGATAGGCTGCGCCGCGCGGCTAGAGGCAGTGAAAGGACACAGCAATTTGCTACAAGCACTCAGCCAATCACTCACACAGTGCCCATCGTTACATCTGGTACTCGCGGGCACCGGTTCACTCGATGCCGCCTTGCGTCAGCAAGCAGCCGCGTTGGGGTTGCACGATCGGGTGCACTTTGCCGGCTTGCTCAGTGACATGACCGCCTTTTACCACGCGCTTGATGGCTTTTGTCTGGCCTCACAAGCCGAAGGGTTACCCCTGTCGCCCTTAGAGGCACAGGCCTGCAACGTTCCGGTGGTACTGACCGATGTCGGTGGCTGCCGAGAATGCACCGAGCCATCTACCGGTCAACTGGTGCCTTACGGTGACATCCCAGCGCTGGCAGCGGCCTTACAACGCTGTGTCAGTCAGCCTGCGAGCACTGCGCCGCGCCAGTTTGTTGAACGCCATGCCAGCTTAGCGAGCATGGCGGCACACTATCTGCGCCTATACCAAATTAGTGATACGTCAGGAGCACGCCTATGTGGAGCATAATAGCTGATGTACTGTTTGCCCTGCTGGCCTTTTTGATTGTCTATCATCATTTGCTCTATCCGTTGCTGCTGAAAAAACTCAGCCGCCGCAAGCACTCGCCTGCACCTGATATTCCGCAACGCCAATATCGCGAACAAGCCGAAGATAGCGATTTACCGGATATCACCCTGATCATTCCGGCCTACAACGAAGCGGCCAGTATCGCCGATAAGATCCGCAATCTGGCGTCGCAAGACTACCCTTCAGCGCACTTTATTGTGGAGATCCTGTGCGACGGCTGCACCGACAATACCGCAGATTTAGCCCGCTTAGCGCACGCCGAGCCCGAGTGTCGCTGGTTGCCGCTGACCATCCGTGCGTTTAGTACCAACCGCGGTAAAATTGCGGTGATTAACGAGGCAATTCAGCGCGTTCAAACACCGATTGTCGCTTTCAGCGATGTATCCGCTTTATTGCCCGTCGATACCTTGTTAACCGCTGCCGTGCATTTCCAACAACCGGATATTGGGGTCGTAGGGCCGGGTTATCGTATTTTAAATGCCGGTTCACAGGGCGAATCCCACTATTGGCAGTACCAAACCCAAATCAAACTCTCGGAATCAGCCTTAGGCTCGGTACTCGGCATGCACGGCGCTTGTTATTTTATCCGCCGCGAATGTTTAGAGCCTCTGCCGCCCGATACCATTAACGATGACTTTATCCTGCCTATGCTGGCGATCAGCAAAGGCTATCGCGCCGTGTACGAGCCGCGCTGTCTTTCACTCGAGTTGGAAACCAGTGATAGCGCATTAGAATCGCGCCGTCGGCGGCGGATTGCGGCGGGCAATACCCAACAGCTATGGCGCTTGCGTCACCTACTCAACCCACGTTATCGCTGGGATGCATTCAATTTTTTCTCCGGCAAAGGGCTACGAGTCTTGATGCCGTTTTGCTTGGTGGGCGTATTTGTGATTTCACTGCTACGCGCGCCGCACTCGCTGTTTTTTTTATTGCTACTGATTGCACAACTTTGCGGCTATCTGACTATTATTATGGTTAACATGACACCTCGCTATGCATGGCCTTCAATTGTCAAAAAAGTGCAGTATTTGGTGAATGGTCATTGGTATAACTTGATCGGAGCCTGTCGTTATCTGGCCGGGAAAGAAAAAGGCCGCTGGTCTCGTGCCGGCGAACAGGGAGAAAAATGATGGGACACTATATTCATCCTGTCACAGCACAAGCCAAACGCGCCATGGACATTCTTGGTGCACTGACCGGAATCATCCTGACATTACCGCTGTGGCCGCTGATTGCCTTAGCCATCAAATGGGAAAGTCCGGGGCCGGTGTTCTTCCGCCAGCAACGGGTCGGGCGCATTTATCCGGATTACATCGAATTTTTTTACATGATCAAGTTCCGCTCTATGCGTCAGGATGCGGAAACCAAGACCGGCGCCGTGTGGGCAACGAAAAATGATCCACGTGTCACCCGAGTGGGCAATTTCTTGCGTAAAACCCGATTAGATGAATTGCCACAATTTATCAATGTGCTGCAAGGGGACATGTCCTTAATTGGCCCCCGCCCCGAACGTCCACAGTTTTGCCATAAATTGGAAGCCGCCATTCCCTTTTATGTGGAAAGAACCTACGGCATCGCTCCCGGCATTACCGGTTTGGCACAAGTCAGTCAGGGATACGATGAAACACTGGATGATGTAAGAAGCAAGCTGGCTTATGACCTCGCGTATTCACTGGCCCTCACCAGCCCGTGGAAATGGATCAAACTGGATCTCAATATTGTGTGGCGCACCCTGAAAGTCATGGTCGGGAAACGCGGACAATAACAAGGCAGGACAACACCATGAAACCGATGATGTATACCCTTAATAACTGGCAAGTGGTTACGCTGACCGGCGAGCTGGATGCGCTGTTTGTCAGCGAACATCGTGATGTATTTGAAACGCTAGCCGTGCGAGAAAGCAGTGTGTTGGCAGATCTGAGCGAGGTGCATTTTATTGATTCATCCGGCATTGGCGCGCTGGTGTTTTTATATAAGCGATTGAAAGCTAAAAATTATGATCTGGCACTGATTTGTGATAACGGTCAGCCACGAGAATTGCTTAAACTGCTGCATATCGATAACACCTTACACTGCTACAGCTCGTTGAAGGAGTTTATTATGGCCAATAATGAATAATTAAAATTTTATTTATAATTAATAATTATATCCATTCGTTCCACAACACTTTAATGCGCTGTTTTGCAGGAACGCCAAATGAAATACTATCAATGTCGTGGGTTAGCGCTGTTTTTTTTGTTACTGGCCACCGGATGTTCCCAGTGGCCTCCCCACGGCGTTGGCGGGATGGCTGAACGGCGGCCGACACAATTACCTTCACCCTATGATTCTCCGGATAACCGTCACAATATCGAGAAAATTATTGCCTATAACAAAGAGGTCGAAAATAAACTCCATGTAATTCGACCGCAATTGCAGCAATGCATGCCCGGTCGGCTGATGCAATTGGACCAACAGAGTATATTAATCCATCGCGAGCTGCATGCCCGCCTGTGGTACGATACCTTATATAACATTGACCGACTGGATAAAAATATCCAACAAACCACCAGTGATCTGAACCAATTACAACAAAAAACAGGATGCGGAAAATCAGCGGGATATACACTCAGTAAGTGGTCATTGCTGTAATTTTGCGCCATACAAGGAGAGTGGCATGTTGTGGCTGCGGACATTAAAACTCACGGGCATCGGGATTATTGCCCTGTTTTTCTCTTTTGCGCTGTATGCGCAACCTGTCGATGACAACATTAAATTGCGGCCGGGCGATCTCATTTTTATTAATTTGCCCGGTGAAAGTGCATTTGAAAATCCCTTTCAAATTACCCGCACGGGTAATGTGCGTTTACCCGAAGTAGGCGAAGTCAACCTACTCAATCTCACCTTGCCACAAGCCAGTGACAAAATTCGGCAACGTTTAAAATCGGTCTACAAAGATCTCTCTGGTTTTAGTGTCAGTATCAAAGAGCGTTTATTGCTGATTAATGTCATGGGATATGTGCGCAAACCGGGCAATTATCAGCTGCCGGAAGACGCCAATGTGCAGTTAGCCGTGGAATCTGCCGGTGGATTGGTGCCGGGAGCCCAGCTGAGTAATATTCAGGTGCAGCGTAATAACCAGAAATTAGCGTTTGACTACAAACACTATCTGGATACCGGTGATAGCAGCAGCATGCCGGCACTGCAGACACTGGATACCGTTTTTGTGCCCGCTTCACCGTTAACCGGTAATGTTCAGATTGATTTTGACGCCGCAACGCTGTCCAAAAGTGGCGATGCCGCCGATGCCCAGCGAGCAGTAAAAGTATTTGGTGAGGTCAATACCCCGGGGGCCTACAGCTTAAAATCCGGTGACAGCGTCATTGATATGCTGATGCGCGCAGGCGGCGTGACACGCTATGCGGGCGTAGAGCGTATCCGAGTAATTAGCGATAACCAACCCACCTTGTTTGACCTGAAAAAGTTTCTCGATACTGGCGATAAGAGTTTTCTGCCGACCTTAAGCCCCGGCAGTACCATTTTTATCCCCAAGGATGAAGAGCAGATTAAAAAAGGCGCCAGAACCGTTTATATCATGGGAGAAGTAGCCAAACCGGGGGCCTATGAAAGCCGTCCGGGTGATTCTTTTATGGATATTTTGGCTAACGCCGGTGGCCCTACGCGCTATTCGGAAAGTCGTCAAATTCGCATCATTCGTGCCAATGGCAGCATCGAGCCGTTCGATTTACAAGGCTATACCGAAGGGCTCACTAAGCGCGCCTTACCGCCAATTAACCCCGGTGATGCTATTTTTATTCCAGAAAAAACCGATATTAATGAAAAATCGTGGCTCAAGGTCGCACCAAGTCATGCGGTTATGGTGATCGGGCAAGTCAATAAGCCCGGCCGTTATGAGTGGTCAGATGAAATGTCGTTGCTGGATTTATTGGCCAATGCCGGTGGTCCGTCTGACAAAGCAGACACCTCGAAAATCCAGATCCTGACCACTGCCGGTAACGGGCAAGCTAAGCCGCTGTTTTTTGATCTGAATAATTTCCTGAAAAACGGCGGTAATCTGAGCCAAATACCGACCATTCGCGCAGGTTACACCATTACGGTGCCGCAACTGCCTAACGACCCGAAAGACAATAAATCGCAATGGGTGCAACAAGCGCCAGAAAACTCAATTTATATCATGGGACAAGTCGGCGCTCCCGGTCGCTACGCCTTTACCTCCGAGATGGGTTTTTTAGATATTCTGGCCGCCGCCGATGGCCCCACCGATAAAGCAGACCTGCGCAATATCCGTATCGTGCACCGTAACGGCAACACCGCCAACGTCAGTAAACTGGATCTCTCGGTGTACTTTGAAACCGGCGATGAGAGCCTGCTGCCAAAAGTGGTCACCGGCGACTCGATTTATATCCCGGAAAAAGATCGGCTCTGGCTCGATACCAGCAAAGAGTCAACCGTGCGCATCATGGGAGCGATCGGTAAACCGGGGCGCTATCGCTTTAATGAAAGCATGACCCTGCTTGACCTGCTCGCAGAAGCTGGCGGCCCCACCAGCTCAGCCTATGTGCAAAAAATTATCGTCGCCAACTTATCAGAAAGCGGCAAAAACGATCAGGCGCGTACCTTCGATCTCCTGAGCTTTATGCAGCAGCCTGATTACAGCCGTCTGCCAATCCTGCGTGCCGGCGATACGGTGTATATACCGGACACTAAAGACAGTAATTGGTCGATATTTATGGATGGCATGCGCGATGTCTTTACCATGCTCTCGGTTGTGACCTTACTGATCAAGATCTGAGGAGCGCGCCATGAATACCAGCGAATACCACAAAGAGATCGATATCCTGTTTGACCGTACACAGGCCAAAGGTATTCGCTCGCTGGCTATTACGTCATCGGTACATCAAGAAGGCGTGTCCAGTACCGCACTGGCCTTGGCACAACGTGGTGAGCAAGCGGGGTTGAATGTCTTGCTGCTAGAGCTCAACACCAGCTCGCCAATCCTGCCTAGCCTGTATCCGGGGATAATTAGCAAAAATTTCCCCGATATTTTCCGGATCTCCGCCTATTTTTCCTGTGCCAGTACCGTCGTACACACCGCACTGAGTGATATCTGGCAGCGCAAAAACTTTATCGCCTTTTTGCAAACTCAGCGTGAACTGTATGACCTGATCATTGTGGATGTTCCACCGGTCACCAGTGATGAAACCAAATATCTGCCCAGCGAGATCATCTGCTCCTGCTGTGATGCCACCTTGCTCTGTGTCTTGTTCTCGCGCACGCAAGAGTCGGATGTAAAAAGTGCCCTGAAAAAACTGCATCACACGGAAACCCATATTTTGGGTTATATCGCCAATGATTGTTTTAATCCACCGCTGTCCGATGAGCTGATCCGCGAAACATACCGGCTAGAAAGCTATGCACCGGGGTTGATGGCACGTTTGCGTCGCCGACTCAGTAAATCCCATCTCCTTTCCCTGCGCATATAGGTTCTGCTATGAAACCGCATGAGTGGACATTTAAAAAACCGGCGACACTGGCTGCGATCCGTGAGTTACGTTCGCATGTGAATGCCGTGTTGAGTCGCCATAATGTAGCAGTACAGGAGAATCAACACTGGCTGCTGGCGGTATCGGAATTAGGCACCAACATCGTCAAACACGCGACACCGGCGGCCAGCTATATCCTGCTGACCCTCTGCCTCACGCCCGAGGGGTGGAGTTTACATTTTGAAGATGATGGTGGTGCAACCCAAGCACACACCGAACCGAGTGCGCTTCCCGACGAACTCAGTGAAAGCGGTTACGGTATTGCCGTGATCCGCACCTTGTTTGCGCGGGTGGATTATCAACATACCGCAGACGGGCTCAACTTACTGGTGGTCGCGGCACCATTTTGTGCCCAGAAAAAACCGGTGATTGTGGTGGTGGATGATGACCCCGTGATCCGGCGTTTGATCCTAAGTTATTTGGAGCATGAATACACCTGCGTGCCCTTTTCTGCCGCCGAAGATGCCATCCCCTATATTCTCGGTAATCAAGTGGACTTGATCCTCTCAGACATTGCTATGCAAGGCATGGACGGCCTGAGTCTGCGCAAAAATCTTTCTGGTCAGCTAGAAACTGATATTTTGCCGTTTGTGTTTATTACCGGTGATGACAGCGGCCATGTTCGGCAAACCGCCGCGCGACTCGGGGTGGATGACTATCTGGTTAAACCGGTAAAAAAAGCGGCGCTGCTGGATATTGTCTCGCGAGTATTACAACGCAGTTTGCACCTGAAAAACCGCATCAGCCAACGGTTAGACCCGAAGGTGACTGCTGGCTTACGCCCGTCTCTACCCAGCCAAATCGGAAGTTACCGCTTGGCGGTAGAAAGTCGGGTAGCCTCAGCGGGCGGTGGCGATTATCTGCTGCACAATCACTCGTTGCTGCTACTTGGCGATATTATGGGGCACGGGGAACAGGCCAAATTCTTTGCCTATGCCCATGCCGGTTATTTTCGCGGTCTGATTTGCGGGCTGTATAAAAATGAAGGCGTGGATATTTTGCTTAATAGCCTGTCACAAAGCATGCTCAATGACAGCCTACTGAGCGGTGCGTTAACCACCTGCATTGCCGCAGAACTGGGTGAGCAGAGTGTTTCTCTGGCCTGTGCCGGTCATCCGCGACCTTGGCTAATTCAACCTGACAAAGTAGAGATATTGCCGATCACCGGCATGTTGGCTGGCATTGCGGAAGATACACGTTATAGCAAGCTGGAGCTGACGCTCGCCGCCGGTGAACGGCTGATGCTGTACACCGACGGTTTATTGGAATCGCGCAGCCAAACTCGTGCGCAACTGTATCACCATGAACTCGAACAGCTACTCTTAGCCACGCTCTCGCAACCAATTGAGCAAGCCGCGCGGGCGATCGCACAGTGGTTTGATCATCTGCACGGTGGCACGCCAGAAGATGATATGACGGTAGTGCTGATCGAGCACGTATCAACGGCCTAATCACATGGGCCGCTGTCACTAAGAACTAAAAGTTTAGGCATTCTGCTTAATGCACCTGACTTACATGCAGGCGATTTGCTGCATTGAGCCCACGGTTGAATGCAGGGCTTAGTGCTCCGCTTTTTGTGCCTGGTATGCACCAACACCGGTAAGTTTGCGCACGGGGATAGGTTTACCCTCCGTTACAAAGACCCACGCCTCACCCGGGTTTTCATTTAAAAACCATGACAACTGACGGGTGGTTGAGAATAACCCATAATCAATCACCATCGGCGCGCAAGGCGGTAGCATGCCATCTTGGTTGCGCATAGACTCCAGCGGCTGCTTAATCCACACATCTGGCGCGACCGCCATTTCGACTTGCACGTCTTGTGTGTCATGCACACTGATGCGCATCGGCTGCGGTTCGGCATTGGGCCACATAATCTGATACTCCCCTGTGAGCCAAGCACAAGAATTCGATTGCGTTTTAGCCTGAACCGACACACTCACACTGACACCAATAACTATCGCGCATAATTCGCGCCATCCTAGCCGAACCATTATTGTGCATCCTTTATGTTAGCGCCGATTATGTTAGTGCCGATGTGGTAGCGGCAATAGCCGCCGTCTTCATCGGTAACAATCAGCTCATCGCCCTTCTCATTGAGCATCACGTTCTGCCGAACGCCGCTAGCCGCACTACAGGAGGCAAAGTAGCGCCGTTTGCCGCTATCCAGATCTAGCCAAAAAATATGATCGGGGTTGCTCCACTGCTCATCTGGATAGGTGCCTGCCAGAATGCGCCCGTCTGCCGACATCACCAACGTATGGCCGATCACTTCATCCGGAATGGCGATTTGCCATTTACCGCGCGTGACTATCTGCCGCTCGGTATTACCGCTTAGCAGCGATTGTCCATCAGAGGATAATTCGATTATGACCAGATCTTGTGGTTTAACGCCGTCCGGTTTAGGCACCGGTACTACGGTTTGCCCAGTACGGCTGAGCATGGCGATTGGCCCTTGCTCTTCACTCCACGCCTGCCAGATTAGGGCTTTCGATAAGGACCCATAGCCCAAGAACCAGCCGTCATCGGCAACGGTTTCAGTCTGACCAGCAGCATCACGGCGCAGTAAACGCGTCTTGAGTTGTGAGTGTTGGTCAGTCTCACTCAAGCCGGCCAAACGGGTCAATTGATCGCCAAATGCCTGCCATTTTTCAGGATTTTCCGTATCGGCGTTACTGATATACAACGCCCGCGCAGCAGGATGGTAGCCGTGCGTTGCATCCCAGATCCAACCGCGGACATAGTCTGATTTGCCATAAGTATAACCGGCGGCCTTTTTCCCATCTTGGCTGATGGCAAAGGCCCCACCGCCTTGGCTGCCGGGCAAATCAGCCGGTAATTGGCCGAATTGGTGATGCCGATGCAATAACGCCCGATCGGCCACGTAGGCATCCACGATCACCTCAGTACCATCAGCCGAGATCGCCTGCGGCAAAACGTGCTCGGGAGGCAAGACGGTTAAGCCGCGCTCTTGATGCCAAATAAAGCCTTGTGGTACCGCGGTGGCTGATTTGGCTAACAACCAGCCCCCAATGGTGGCACCCGTGGCATCCATGGCGGTGACTGCCGAAAAGCGCGCCATGTCATCGGGGATCAGTTTTTGGCGATGCCCTTCGGCATTCATCCGCAGTGCATCCAATGAGCCGTGCGAACCTGCCGTTAACGCCAGTACTTGTCCGTTTTGTGAAAAAAAGATCTGATTCAGATTGGCATAGGTAAAGCCTGTCAGTGGGATACTGCGATTTGACTGCTGCCACCGTCCACCGTGGAATGCACTGAGCTTATCACCATAGCGCCATGCCGTCGGCAACAGCTCATCTAGCATGGCATTCAGATCTTCTATACCAGACTCTTCCATGCCGGCAGAAGCAGCAGACTGAGTCTGTTCTGGTGCAGATTCGCCCGATGCGGCCAGCGCATTCGCAGTCTCACCCGTAACCGGAGGGATGGTGCGCAGTAACAGGCTCTGGCCATTAGCCGACAGCTTAACGGCATGCTCAGGCCCTTGTGACTGAATCGGAACCAATGATTTCGACGCCGTCTTGGTCGCGGCCTTTTCTTTGGCTAACGCCTGCTCTTGCCGAAGCGCAGCCAAGCCTTCTTCGGTCAGCACATCTTCCAAACGGATGACGTTGGAAGATTCCGACGCCCATACCGAGGACACCCATCCACTCGCAGAGGCAGACAGACCGGCACTCATGAGCAAAACGCGCCATAGCGTGCGGCGATTGAAGGTCATTGAACGGGAAGCGGCGAAACACGCCCCCAGTAAACGCGAGGATACAGGCATACATCATCCATAATGATTACAACGTAGCGAGTGTCACAGTGTAACCTGCTGAGACTTGAGCGCAATCAAATGCATATGCGTAAGTTCACAACAAATGACTAGCAGCGATAATCGGGCCGCCAGCGGGAGATTTCTTGTCCATTTTCATAGCGCGATTGCTGCCATAACGAGCCATCTGGGTGATACCAACACTCCAAGACCATTTTATTGGCAGCAAAGAGCATATAGCGGCGCAGGTGTGGGCTATCTTCTACCACATAGTCATACATACACAGACGCTCTCCGCTGTCACTGTATTCACTGCACGAGGTCAATCCGCCTTGTTGGCCATACTCCATCCAGTCGCCAACAGGCTGGCCAGCGCGATATTGACCAATCGATTGTAAACGGCCATCGGGATAGAAATAGCGCTCCACGCCCTCTTCACGCCCTTGTGAATCAAAGGTTACCTCAGAGCGTAATGCGCCGCAGGGGTGAAAAAACTGCCACGGCCCAATACGCGTACCATCAAGACATTCGCCACGGCCAAAGAGGATGCCTTTTTCGAACAATTCCGCAGTACCGGTATAACGCTGCATATTTTTCAACGTACCGGTATACACCACAATTTTATTGCTGCGAGCAGTCCATTTTATGGGGGTTGGCATACAGACGTTCACCCTCTGAGAGCTGAAGATAAAGCGGTCATTCCAAAGCTAGCCGGTCATGATGCTAAGCATTGGAGGTTAAAATAAAACGCCATATCACCGATTACTCAGGATATGGCATTATTCATTACACACATTAGGCGCGAAAATACGCGCACACGGTAATGTGATTCACATTTGTACCGTCAACCGCCGCAAACCAGATACTTAGCGGCTAACGGCTCAGTTTAATTCAACGCATTGATCAGCAAGATTTGTTGTTGAACGGCTTGCTTATCTCCCTCATTTTTAGCGGATTTGAGCTGGGAGTCCAGTTGCTTCAGCGCGGCCGCTTTTGCTGTTGCATCGGCAAACAAATAAGGCTTCACATTAATCGATGCCGTATTGGTATAACGCCCGTTTTCCAGTGATGGCACCTGAATTTCACCGCGGTTGAGCATATCGCGCACAATTGCCCGCTCGCGTTCATAACCAGATAAACCTTGCAATGACCAGCGTTGCTGCGGTTTTCCTTGATACTGGCCCTGCTTGACCTCTTCCAGATAGCGAATAGTCAAATTACGGATCGTGCCTTGCTCTTCACCAAATGCCGATTCGGTATCAAAAATCACTGGGAAGGATTTACCCTGCAATGGACCACCTTTTTTAGTCAGATGCCCCATGCGATAGCTATTCATCCCCAAGCAAATTTCAGTATCTGGCTGCACCACAGCGCCATCCGCCAGCTTCAGATTGGTGATCCGCTGTCCGACCGGTTGACGCAAATCGATGGTATAGGTCACGCCAGCGAAAAAGTCATTGGTGGAGTATTTTGATGAACGACGCGCTGGATTAAAGCTATATGTCACATCACCGTCTTGCACCGGATTAAAATAATCGGCGACCCATTCCATATACGCTTTCAGATCGGCGCCGGTCATCTGGTATACCGTAATTTCACCGCCGGCATATTGATAGTTATAGGCAATGTCTTTGGCTTTAATCGGCCCCACATCTAAGCGTGCTTTATCGTTATCAATCCCCAAGGCAATCACATTGGCTTTCGGCGCATAATAAAATGCCGCTTCTTGGAATAAGGCACTGATCCCTGAGTCTTGAACTTGTACTTGTGGGATCCCTTTTACTTCATCTTTAGGTACCAAATCACTACCGGAAAGTTGTGCGACCACACGATTGGCATTTTCCCGTAATTTTTTATGATACGGCGCATACAGGCTTTCCAACGATTTGTCTGATGCCAGATCTTTAATCTTGTAGGTATAACTGTCTTTATCGATCAGCGTATATTTGCCGTTTTTCTCTTCAAATTTCAGATCAATGCGCGACAACGCACGACCATATTTATCCGGTTCGGTAATGATCACGCCATTAACCACCGCTTTATCAACCCGGACATGCATATGTCCGGCAACAATTGCGGCTAATTCTGGATTCCCTTTGGCAATATCGGTCACACTGGTATCGGCAATATCATTTTCATTATCCAGCCCCATGTGTGCCACCAGCACAATCGCATCCACTTGGTCTTTAATCTTAGCGATGGTCTTGCGGACTTCTTGCGTAGGATTGGTAAATGTCACGCCGCCCAGACGGTCACTGCCTTCAGCAAAATGCGCCGTCATAGGGGTATCCATGCCAATAACGCCAATTTTTACGCCTTGTCGCTCAATAATGGTATAGGCCGGTAAAAATGGATTGCCATCAGCGCGCTTGATATTGCCACCCAGCGATTGGCCTTTGAATTGATCGAGCGAGGTTTTTAATACCGGTAAACCAAAATCAAATTCATGGTTTCCTAATACCCACACATCGTAATTAAGGGCATTAAAACCCAACATCATGGGTGAAACAGGCTCATTCTTGAACGTTTCGACAAAATTGCCCTGAATGGTATCGCCAGCATCCACCAAAATAACACTCGGTAGACTCTGACGTATTTCATTAATTTTGGTCGCAATTTGACTTAGGCTGCCCGCCAAATTGGCCTGATCAGCCGCATAGTCCCACGGCACAAAATGCCCGTGCAGATCAGAGGTGCCCAAAATACTGACTTCACGAATATCGCCATCCGCGGCAAGAACAGAGTAAGAGGAGGCTAACAGGAATAACCCTGCCACTGCTTTTAATTTCATTATAGTAATCGTAATTATTATGTGATTAATCGGAGTGGATAAGCTTACGCCTGCGATAGCCGATGGTCTGTGACCAGTGCAAACTATTTTGCAAGCCTTTACCATCAAGCCACATCAAAGCGTGATATTCATCACCGATGATATTACCGCTCACCACTGCATTATCTGCACAGAGCAATAGAAAAAGGGTGGATTTTCCGACCAGAACCACACGCTATTTTCACGCCACCCCAATAGCTTGTGCGCAGATTTAACACCCGCGCAAACATTGTGGTATTATTGCAACGTACCGCGCTGTCGTCAGGAGATGACCTGATATCGCTCGCAGCGCGGACGCGACAGGGATACGTTGCCGCAACATCACTTCATCTGCGACACGAAGGTGTTTCCCCAACCTATCCCTCTGAAAACGCAAACTAAAAACGACCCTATAACCATTGCTTGATTACAACCGCAAGGAGAATCCCGTGCGAGTCAGCAGAAGACAATTCTTCAAGATCTGCGCTGGCGGTATGGCGGGTACTACGGTTGCGGCACTCGGGTTTGCTCCCGATGTAGCCCTCGCGGAAACGCGGCAGTACAAACTGCTGCGGGCGCGCGAAACCCGTAATACCTGTACCTACTGTTCGGTGGGATGTGGCTTACTGATGTATAGCCTCGGGGATGGCGCCAAAAACGCCAAAGAGACCATTTTCCATATCGAAGGGGATCCGGATCATCCAGTCAACCGTGGGGCACTGTGCCCGAAAGGGGCTGGCTTGGTCGATTTCATTCACAGTGAAAGCCGCCTGCAGTATCCAGAGTACCGCGCGCCGGGCTCGGATAAATGGCAGCGGATCAGCTGGGATGACGCCTTTACCCGCATTGCGCGCCTGATGAAGGCTGACCGCGATGCCAACTTTATCCCGACCAACGCCGATGGCGTTACGGTCAACCGCTGGCTAACCACGGGCATGTTATGTGCCTCGGCCGCCAGTAATGAAACCGGTTATTTAACCCAGAAGTTTAGTCGTGCGCTCGGCATGTTAGCCGTCGACAACCAAGCACGTGTCTGACACGGACCAACGGTAGCAAGTCTTGCTCCAACATTTGGTCGCGGTGCGATGACCAACCACTGGGTAGATATCAAAAACGCCAACCTGATCGTGGTGATGGGCGGTAATGCGGCAGAAGCGCATCCGGTGGGATTCCGCTGGGCGATGGAAGCCAAGATCCACAATAATGCCAAAATTATTGTGATCGACCCGCGTTTTACCCGTACAGCGTCGGTGGCCGATTTCTATACCCCGATCCGCTCGGGAACCGACATTGCGTTCCTGTCCGGCGTGATTTTGTACCTGATGAACAACCACAAGATCAATCAGGAATATGTCAACGCCTATACCAACGCCAGCTTGCTGGTACGTCCTGACTTTGGCTTTGAAGATGGCCTGTTCACCGGCTATGACGCAGAAAAACGCAAATACGACAAATCCACGTGGGCCTACCAGTTGGATGAGAACGGCTTTGCCAAGCGCGATCCTTCCCTGCAAGATCCGCAGTGCGTCTGGAATCTGCTCAAGCAGCACGTCAGCCGCTACACGCCTGAAGTCGTCAGCAATCTGTGCGGTACGCCGAAAGAGGATTTCCTCACCGTCTGCCAACTGATTGCCGAAACCAGCGCCAAAGACAAAACCGCCTCATTCCTGTACGCCCTCGGGTGGACTCAGCACTCTATCGGTGCGCAGAACATCCGTACCATGGCGATGATCCAGCTGCTGCTGGGTAACATGGGGATGGCCGGTGGCGGCATTAACGCGCTGCGTGGTCACTCCAACATTCAAGGTTTGACTGACTTAGGCTTGCTGTCGCAAAGCCTGCCGGGTTACTTAACCCTGCCGTCAGAAAAGCAGCCAGATCTGCAGACCTACCTCACCGCCATGACCCCGAAACCACTGCTCGAAGGTCAGGTGAACTATTGGGGTAACTATCCGAAATTCTTCGTCAGCCTGATGAAGAGCTTCTATGGCGATAAAGCCCAACCGGAAAACAGCTGGGGCTATGACTGGCTGCCGAAGTGGGATAAAGGCTACGACGTACTGCAGTATTTCGAGATGATGTCGCAAGGTAAGGTCAACGGCTATCTGTGCCAAGGCTTTAACCCAGTGGCCTCGTTCCCGAATAAAAACAAAGTGGTGGCCTCACTGTCGAAGCTGAAATATCTGGTGATCATTGATCCGTTAAACACCGAAACCGCTAATTTTTGGCAAAACCACGGTGAGTTTAATGACGTCAATCCGGCGGATATTCAAACCGAAGTGTTCCGCCTGCCATCAACCTGCTTTGCCGAAGAAAATGGTTCAATCGTCAACTCGGGTCGCTGGTTACAGTGGCACTGGAAAGGCGCCGATGCTCCGGGCGAAGCGCTGGGCGATGGAGAGATCTTAGCCGGTCTTTTCAGCACCTTGCGTGAGCTGTACGCCAACGAAGGTGGCGCATTGCCGGAGCAAGTGCTGAACATGAGCTGGAATTACCTGCAGCCGCATAATCCGCAAGCCGAAGAAGTGGCGATGGAGAACAACGGCAAAGCACTGGCCGACCTGCGCGATGCCGATGGCAACGTGATCGTGAAAAAAGGCCAACAGCTTTCCAGCTTCGCTCAATTGCGCGATGACGGCAGCACCAGTAGCGGTTGCTGGATCTTTGCCGGTAGCTGGACGCCAGAAGGTAACCAGATGGCGCGGCGCGATAATGCCGATCCGTCAGGGCTCGGTAACACTCTCGGCTGGGCGTGGGCATGGCCGCTGAACCGCCGCATCCTGTATAACCGTGCCTCCGCCGACCCGGCTGGGAAACCGTGGGATCCGAAGCGTAAGCTGATCAGCTGGAATGACGGTAAGTGGATCGGTATTGATATCGCCGACTACTCCACCGCCGCACCGGACAGCGGTGTCGGGCCATTTATCATGCAACCGGAAGGCTTAGGCCGTCTGTTTGCGCTGGATAAAATGGCTGAAGGCCCGTTCCCTGAGCACTATGAGCCGTTTGAAACGCCACTCGGCACCAACCCGCTGCACCCGAATGTGGTGTCAAACCCAGCGGCTCGGGTGTTCAAAGACGATTTAGCGGCCATGGGCAGTGCCAAGGAGTTCCCATTCGTGGCCACGACCTATCGCCTCACCGAACACTTCCACTACTGGACCAAGCATGCGCGTTTGAATGCCATCATCCAGCCTGAGCAGTTCATCGAAATTGGTGAAACGCTGGCTGCGAAAAAAGGCATTCAACACGGGGATACAGTGAAAGTCAGCTCCAACCGCGGCTATATCAAGGCCAAGGCGGTGGTGACCAAGCGTATTCGCACCTTGCAGGTCAACGGCCAAGAGGTGGATACCATCGGTATTCCAATCCACTGGGGCTTTGAAGGGGTCGCCAAGAAAGGCTTTTTGGCTAACACCCTGACGCCGTTTGTCGGGGATGCCAATACCCAGACGCCGGAGTTCAAAGCATTTCTGGTTAACGTAGAAAAGGTGTAACGGAGGAGTCTTATGTCATTGCAATCTCAAGACATTATCCGGCGCTCCGCCACCAGCTCTCTCACGCCACCGCCGCAGGTGCGTGATAACCAGCAGGAAGTGGCGAAGCTGATTGATGTCTCCACTTGTATCGGCTGTAAAGCCTGTCAGGTGGCATGTTCCGAGTGGAACGACATCCGCGATGAAATCGGCAGTAACGTCGGGGTGTACGATAACCCTGCCGATTTGAGTGCCAAATCGTGGACGGTGATGCGTTTTTCCGAAACTGAGCAAAACGGCAAACTGGAGTGGCTGATCCGTAAAGACGGCTGCATGCACTGCGCCGATCCGGGCTGCCTCAAGGCGTGCCCATCGGAAGGGGCAATCATCCAGTATGCTAACGGCATAGTGGACTTTCAGTCTGAGCAATGCATTGGCTGCGGCTACTGCATTGCCGGCTGTCCGTTCAATATTCCGCGCATGAATAAGGAAGATAACCGCGTCTACAAATGCACCTTGTGTGTCGACAGGGTTAAAGTCGGCCAAGAGCCCGCGTGTGTGAAAACCTGCCCGACCGGCGCGATTCACTTTGGCAGCAAAGCCGAGATGCAAGAGCTGGCGGCCCAGCGCGTGGCCGAGCTCAAATCGCGTGGTTATGCCAATGCTGGATTGTACGATCCGCAAGGTGTAGGCGGAACCCACGTGATGTATGTGCTGCACCATGCTGACCAGCCGACGCTGTATCACGGCTTGCCGGAAAATCCGCAAGTCAGTGAGGCGGTGAAGTTCTGGAAAGGGGTATGGAAACCGTTGGCCGCGATCGGCTTTGCGGCGGCATTTGCTGCCAGTATCTTCCACTATGTTGGCGTAGGCCCTAACCGCGTCAGCAAGAAAGAAGAGGACGAAGCTGAGCACGACCTGCAGCAACCATCGCAGGATCAGGCCCATGACAGCACCTCCGAAAGCCTTAAAAAAGCGGAGACACCGTCTAGCGAGCACAAGGAGGACAAGCTATGAGTGAGCCGCGCACCATTTTGCGCTACAGCGCGCCGGAGCGGATCAACCACTGGGTAGTGGCCTTCTGCTTTGTGTTGGCGGCAATCAGTGGATTGGGCTTGCTGTTCCCGTCCTTTAACTGGTTGATGTCTATCTTTGGCACCCCACAACTGGCTCGCATCATGCACCCGTTTATCGGTGTGTTTATGTTTGTGGCATTTAGCCTGATGTTTTTCCGCTACTGGCGGCATAACCTCATCAATAAAGAGGATTTGCGCTGGGCGAAAAACATTCATCGTATTGCGATGAATCAGGAAGTGGGTGACACCGGCCGCTACAACTTCGGACAGAAGTGTGTATTCTGGCTGGCTGTCGGCAGTCTGGTGTTATTGCTGGCCAGTGGCATTGTGATCTGGCGGCCTTACTTTGCGCCGTCGTTCCCTATCCCGCTGATCCGTCTGGCGTTGCTGGTGCATTCACTGGCGGCGGTGGGACTGATGCTGGTGATCATTATCCACGTTTATGCGGCATTGTGGGTAAAAGGGACATTGACCGCGATGGTGGAAGGCTGGGTGAGCGTGGCTTGGGCCAAAAAGCACCATCCACGCTGGTTCCGTGAATGGAAACAAAAGCAAGCCGGACAAGATACGCGCCGTGATGCCTCTTGAGGCATATGGCGCTGCATGTCAGTCACCCATTCTCTGACATAATTGATGACATAACAGGACTCTGTTTTTCATGACAATTCGCATCCTTTCTCAGGAAGAACTGAGTACGGAGCGCGGTAAAACCTCAACGGTGGGCCAGATCCCACCGTTGCTTTTCTCCGCCCCCGCTCATCTGTACCGCCGCCGTGCCGAGCGTCTTAGCGCACTGGCGGTGAAACACCCCTTTGGGGATTATCTGCGCTTTGCGGCCACACTGGCCAATGCGCAGCACCATGCCCAGCATGACCATCCGCTACCAGAGGGCGAACGTCAGCAACTGGCGCATGCTCTCGCGGCGCAGCAAGCTGCGGCGACTGACAACTTGTTAATTTCGCCTGCGCGCGCCAACGCACGCCGCGCACCGCTGGCCCATTTGCCACGACTGGGCGCTGATCTTGACCCGCGTGATGAAAGCAACCCCCATCGCCATTGGCAGCAATTGCTGCATGCCATCATTGCCGAGTTATTGCCGCAAGCCGATGAACCGGTGCGCAGCGTACTGGAAAATCTGGCTAAAACCTCAGCCGGTGAGCTAGATACCTTAGCATCCGCCCTGCTGGAGTATGACTTCAACGTGGTCGGCAGCGATAAAGCGCCCTTTATCTGGGCCGCACTCGGGGTGTATCGCGCCCAGTGCGCCGCCGCGCTCAGCAGTCTAGGCCAAGCACAAGCCGATTACGGTGAGGCTCGTCAGCATTGTCCGGTGTGTGGCTGTGTTCCGGTCTGTGGCGTCGTGCATCTGGGGACACACGCCGGACTACGTTATCTGCACTGCGCACTGTGTGAATCCGAATGGCATGTGGTGCGAGTCAAATGCAGTAATTGTGAGCAAACCGGTAAGCTGGATTACTGGTCACTCGACAGTGAACAGGCAGCGGTGAAAGCCGAAAGCTGTGGAGATTGCGGTAGTTACATCAAGCTGTTGTATCAGGAAAAAGATCCGCAGGTGGAAGCCGTCGCCGACGATCTGGCGAGTCTGTTTTTGGATGCTCAGCTGGAAGAAAAAAGCTTGCTACGTAGCACACTAAATCCGCTGGTATTTCCCGCAGGTGAGTGACAAGATAGGTGAAAACTTGCGCAAGGACATGCCTATGAAACTGATTGGAAGCCATACCAGCCCGTTTGCTCGTAAGATTGCCATCTTGCTCCAAGAAAAAGGGGTAGCCTTTGACTTTGTAAACGATCCACCTGGCAAACCGGAAAGTCGCGTACCGGATTACAACCCGCTGGGGAAAATTCCGGTACTGCTACCCAACGAAGGCGGTTGCTGGTTTGACTCGCCGTTACTGGCCGAATACGTTGAGCTGACGTATCCCGAACCGGCGTTTTTACCGGCCAATCCGTTGCATAGCCTGCAAGTGCGACAACTGGAAGCCGCTGCCGATGGGGTCACTGATGCCGCCATTTTGATTGTGATGGAGTTGCAACGTCCGGCAGCGGAGCAATCGGTGGCCTTTATGGATAAACAGCGCCTGAAAATCAGTCGTGGGTTGAATTTCCTCGAGCAAGCGGCTGCCAATCAGCAATTTTGCAATTTGCCACAGCTGAATTTGGCAGACATCGCGATAGTCTGTTTGCTGGATTATCTGCTGTTTCGTGAAATCGATGTCCACTGGCCGAAACGTTGTCCGCATCTGCATGCGCTGTTTTTACGCCTCGGCGATCGTGCCAGCATCATGACCACGCGCCCGCATAGCTGATAACGCCTATACGCAAACCCGATAAAATCAGCCTCATACAGCCCCACTTGGGGCTGTATTCATTGCAGTTCACCCATTCACTGACACAGCCCATCACACATTAGCTCTAAGCTCACGCGTAACCCAATGCTACTATCCATGTATCCATGGCCCATGGCGGTTATCTGAATAACGTTGATGTAAAGTACCCTGAGTCACTCTCGCGCTCCCCTCAACGACCGATTTTAAAGAGCGAATAGGCTTATGCAGATCTTTTGTCTTGCGGCGAATAACAACGAAAATACGCCAACCTCAAGTTCGTTGTGCGATTTTATGCAGCACATCTCCACCAAGCTGACATCCGCGATTGAAAAGAAATTCAGAGCCTACCAAGCGCTCAATGATATTTATACCTGTAATAGTTTGAAAATATTAAATCCAAAGATTTGGGGATATAAAGGTACCATTTACAAATTACGCGTTGACAGTGGAAAAGAATCAGCGCGTATATTATTTATGCGCGATAAAAATAAAGACATCATTGTTTTACATGCCTTCTTAAAGAAAACGCGTAAGACACCGAAAAAAGACACTGACATTGCAATGCAAAACTTCACTGCGGCCTGCAACGGTGCAAAACTGCAATCTTTATTCACCGAGTAGATTATCTGCGCTGCGTAGCCGATTGCTGAATAACGCGGCTTGGCGGAGTCAATTGAACATCCTGATGCTGCATACCACATCACGGGCTTCCCTGCACCGCCTTCGCGCCACCAGACATGTAATACAATTAAACGCATTGTTAACCGCGAAGACACAAGATAAATCCATAAAGAAAAGAGTTGGAAAACTTAATAAAACATCTCATGGAAACTGCGAAGTTTTATTGTTATCCCACGTCTTTTTATGGTTATTTCACATCTAAAGTATTGACGCTTAATTTTATCAGCAGTAATATGCGTCACACATTCGGTGAGTAGCGCAGTCCGGTAGCGCAACTGGTTTGGGACCAGTGGGTCGGAGGTTCGAATCCTCTCTCACC
>NZ_JRKB01000027.1:0-9601 GCF_000800945.1 Plesiomonas sp. ZOR0011 | reverse complement strand
GACCTTCACCACGGCCTTCGCTGCGGCGATCGTCGTTAAAGCGTGGCTTGCGCTCGCCATCACGCTCGAAGCGTGGGCGGTCATCGCGGCGACCTTCACCACGGCCTTCGCTGCGGCGAGCGTCGTTAAAGCGCGGCTTGCGCTCGCCATCACGCTCAAAGCGTGGGCGGTCATCACGGCGACCTTCTCCACGGCCTTCGCTGCGGCGATCGTCGTTAAAGCGTGGCTTGCGCTCGCCATCACGCTCGAAGCGCGGACGGTCATCGCGGCGACCTTCACCACGGCCTTCGCTGCGGCGATCATCGCTAAAGCGTGGCTTGCGCTCACCGTCACGCTCGAAGCGTGGGCGGTCATCGCGGCGACCTTCATTACGGCCTTCGCTGCGGCGCTCATCATTGAAGCGCGGCTTGCGCTCACCGTCACGTTCAAAGCGTGGGCGGTCATCACGGCGGCTCTCGTTGCCACCCCGGTTACCATAAGGGTTGTCGTAGCTGTTGTTGTCCCGGTTAAAGCGGGGTTTACGATCGTCGGTCATGAATTTCTCCAAAATTTTGGGGCGCGCAGCTTATCCGCCCATCCTTCTGGCAGCAAGCAACAAATTGATCGGCGCAGTGTAGCATTGATCACTGAAAAAGCGACGCTCTATGATTGTAATTCTCTATCAGAGCCATTGGTAAAACCGCATGGTTTTTCCAATGCCGCCCTCCTACAGTACAACCATGAATTATTGTATGCCGGAACTCGGCAGGGGAAAGAGATGAATACAGTATGTCCGGCCTGTCAGGCCAAAAATCGGGTCCCCGAAGAGCGTCTGCAAGATGGCGCGAAATGTGGTCGTTGCCAGCATGAGCTGTTCGACGGTAGCGTGGTCAAAGCCACCAGCCAAACCTTCGATGCGCTGCTGGGCGATGACTTACCGGTAGTCGTCGATTTCTGGGCACCATGGTGTGGCCCATGCCGCAGCTTCGCGCCGGTCTTTGAGCAAACCGCGGCCGAGCTGGCCGGTAAAGCGCGTTTTATCAAAGTCGATACCGAAGCCGAACCTGCACTGGCGATGCGTTTTGCTATTCGCAGCATCCCAACGCTGATGATCTTCAAGCAAGGCAACAAGGTGGATGTGCTCAATGGCGCGCTGCCAAAAGCCCAATTTACCAGCTGGCTGGCGCCGCACCTCGGCGCATAACCGCGCACGACTTGCTCCACACGCATAAGCGCCTACAATAGGCGCTTTATTGCTTCCCTACGGTTTCTTTTTTCATGTCGTCCAATGCCGTTCTTCGCCTGCGCGCCACCCGTTTGGCACAGGCTACCCGCCCATTTTTGGCGCGCGGATGCCGCGTCGTGCGCTGTGAGCACTGCCTGCTGCCGCAGTCTCACTGCTTGTGTCACCTGATCCGCCAAGCGCCAGCGCGCAGCCAGTTCTGTCTGCTGATGTACGATACTGAGCCGATGAAACCGAGCAACACCGGTCGTCTTATTGCTGATGTTTTGCCCCATACGCAGGCGTTCCAGTGGTCACGCACCGCCGTTGACCCCGAGCTGCTGGCATTGCTTAACGATCCGACTTGCCAGCCTTACATCATCTTCCCTGCCAGTTATGCTGAGCCTGAGCGCGTGGTCAAGCAACTGCCGCCGCCAGAACAAACGGCCGGTAAACGCCCGTTGTTTGTGATGCTGGATGGAACCTGGACCGAAGCGCGCAAAATGTTTCGTAAAAGCCCGTATCTGGACCGCTTCCCTATCCTGCCGCTCTATCCGGTTGCACAATCTTGTTATCAACTGCGCGAAGCCAGTACCGATGAACAGCTGTGCACTGCCGAAGTTGCCGCACAGTTGCTGGCGATGGCCGGCGATCAAGACGCCGCCAGTGCATTGGACACCCTGTTTAGCCAATTCCGTCAGCACTATTTGGCCGCCAAACTGAACCGCAATATCGACCAGATCACAGCCGACACCCAGCGCTGAGGCATTGCGCGGCAAGATTGCTTATTATATAGACAGCTTGCCGGCCATATCACTCTCCTGTGCCGGCCCCTTTCAGGTCTGACGGAAGAGACTGCCATGAGCCAATACGGACTGAACGCTCTGCTGCGCCCCGCCTCGATTGCCGTGATTGGCGCATCGATACACCCGCATCGCGCCGGTTATCTGATGATGCGCAATCTCCTCGATGGCGGATTTACCGGCTCGGTATTGCCCGTTAGCCCGCGGCATAAAGCAGTGTGTGGCGTGCTGGCTTACCCCAATATCGCCAGCCTGCCGTTAACGCCCGATCTGGCCATCTTATGCACCCATGCGCGGCATACACCGACGCTGTTACAGCAACTGGGGGAGCGAGGCTGCCGAGCGGTGATCGTGTTATCCGGTCATGCTGCCGATCACGAGCAATTACGCCAACTGGCCCAGCAATATCGGCTCCGTCTACTGGGCCCCAACAGCTTAGGGATCCTCGCGCCGTGGCAAGGGCTGAACGCCAGCTTCTCACCGGTCAGCGCCCGCCCCGGTAAACTGGCGTTTGTCTCGCAATCGACAGCGGTCGCCACCACCGTATTAGACTGGGCCGCCCCGCGCCAGATTGGCTTTTCTCACTTTATCGCCCTCGGCGACGGTCTGGATGTCGACGTAGATGACTTGCTGGACTATCTAGCCAGTGACAGCAAAACCAGCGCCATCTTGCTCTATCTCGAACAGCTGACCGACGCACGCCGCTTTCTCTCCGCCGCGCGCGCCGCCGCCCGTAATAAACCGATTTTGGTGGTCAAAAGTGGACGCAGCGCCGCGGCGCGCGCGCTACTGGATGCCCAAGGCTTGGACAGTGCCTACGATGCCGCCTTTGCCCGCGCCGGTTTACTGCGCGTGCGCGATACCCACGAACTGTTTGCCGCCGTCGAAACCTTGCACCATAACCTAAAAGTGCGCGGCGAGCGTCTGGCCATCATCAGTAACGGTGCCGCGCCTGCCGCGATGGCGGTGGATGAATTGATCAGTCGCGGTGGCAAACTGGCCACCTTTAGTGCTGAAGAGCGTCAGCGCTTGCATCTCCCCGCAACCACCAACCCAATCCCGCTCAATCTGGGGGATGCGGCGTGCGCCGAGTACTATCTTGCCGCACTGCAGATGGTGCTCGACAGTGACCAGTGCGATGCCATTTTATTACTGCATGCCCCGAGCGCTATCTCACCGGCTACCGACACCGCCGAGCGCATCACCGCCTTTTTACACGCGCATCCCAAAGGTAAGCACAAAGATATCCTCACCTGCTGGAGCGGTGAGCAGGTCTCGTTGCAGGCGCGCCAACATTTTGCGGCGACCGGATTGCCAACTTACCGCACCGTTGAGAGCGCCGTGGCCGCGTTCATGCACCGGGTAGAATACAAACGCAATCAAAAGCAGCTGATGGAAACCCCGGTATCGCTGGCAGGCCTGCCCATTGATACCTCCGCCGCGCAAAGCCTGCTCAGTCAAGCCTGTGCGCAGCAGCAGTGGCAACTCGATACCTGTCAGGTGCGGGCCATTTTGCAAGCCTACAACCTGACCGTGCAGCCAGCACTGCCGGCCACCGATGCCGCCGAAGCAGTGATTCTGGCCGAACAACTCGGTTATCCGGTGGCGGTGAAACTGCGCTCGTACGATATTCCACACAAATCAGACGTACAGGGCGTGATGCTCAATTTGCAAACCCCGCTTGAGGTGCAGCAAGCTGCAGACGCCATTTTAGAGCGCACTGCTCGCACCTATCCGGCCGCCGTATTACAGGGCTTACAAGTCCAAGCGATGGTACAACGACAAGGGACACAAGAGCTGCGGATTAAAGTGGTTACCGATCCGGTGTTTGGCCCGATCATTTTACTCGGTGAAGGCGGCTCAGAATGGCAGATGGAAAATGATGCGGTTGTCGCCCTACCGCCACTAAACCTGACGCTAGCGCGCTACTTGGTTATCAGTGCCCTTAAGCGTGGCAAAATTCGCAACCGCACTCAACTCGATATCGGCGCGTTAAGCCGCTTACTGGTGCAAGTCTCCTACCTGATCCTCGATTGCCCGATGGTCAGTACGCTAGATATCCATCCGCTGCTGGCCTCCGGCAGTGACATGATCTTGCTGGATGTCGCCATGCAAATCGCCCCACCCCAAGGCGATCCGCAGCGGCGCTTAGCGATCCGCCCTTACCCGAAAGAGCTCGAAGAGATCGTGCACTTAAAGCAAGGCGAGCCCTGCATGTTGCGCCCAATCTTGCCCGAAGATGAACCACTGCACCGCGCCTTCATCGCCAATGTCACGCGTGAAGATCTGTACCGCCGCTATTTCAGCGAAGTTGGCGAGTTCAGCCATGAGGATCTGGCGCACATGACCCAGATTGACTACGATCGCGAAATGGCCTTTGTGGCAGTGCGCCAACTTGGCCATCAGCAAGAGATCATCGGTGTCGCTCGCGCCTTGGCCGACCCTGACTTTCAAGATGCCGAGTTTGCCGTGCTAGTACGCTCCGATCTCAAAGGTCTCGGTATTGGCCGCCTACTGATGGACAAACTGATCCGCTATGCGCGCGATAGCGGATTACAGCGCTTAAGCGGGATCACCATGCCCGCCAATCAGGGCATGATCCGGCTGGCACAAAAGCTCGGTTTCCAGACCGAAATGCTGCTTGAAGATGGCATCGTCAACTTACAGCTTCCCCTGACCGGCAGCACGCCTTGAACCGCGGCCAAGCATCAGCACAGTCAACCCGCCATGCGCGGCGCGTTACCAATCAATCCCGCGCCGCGCCTTTAGGCCAGCATTAAACGCATGCTTCACAGGACGCATCTCGGTGACGGTATCCGCCATCTCCAACAGCGTACGGTGACAACCTCGACCGGTAATGATCACGCTTTGCTCCGCTGGGCGCAGCTCCAATGCCGCCACTATCTCTTCTAACGGCAAATAGTCGTACTGCACCATATAGGTCAGCTCATCCAGCACCACCAAATCCAAGGCAGGATCGGCCAACATGCGGCGCGCATGCTGCCAAGTCTCCTGCGCCGCAGCTTTATCGGTCTCGCGATTTTGCGTTTCCCACGTAAAGCCGGTCGCCATCACCTGAAACTCAACTCCCAACGGAGAAAGCAAATTCAGCTCGCCGTTATCCCAGTTGCCTTTGATAAACTGCACCACTCCCGCCTTTTGGCCGTGCCCGACCGCGCGGGTCACGGTTCCCATCGCCGCCGTAGTTTTGCCTTTGCCATTTCCGGTCAGTACCAACAACAGCCCCCGCTCTTCTTGTGCGCTGGCGATTTTGGCATCCACTTTTTCTTTAAGGCGCTGTTGGCGCGCCTGATGACGATCATCCACCGTTGAACTTCCTTCTGTCATTAACCGTTATTCATTCTTGTTATGGTTTTGCTTTATGAGTTTCGCATCGGAAAAACCCATGCGATAAGCGCTACACTTTGCCAGTTTTTTACGGCAAAACAATCCATGCACGCAACTTCCTCATCATATTCCCCATCACAAAAGACCCGCTTTGCGGTAAGGTAACGGCTTTATTTGCCGCACGTTGATATAGCGCTGAGATCGGAGCCTTAAGATGCCACAACCTACCGCTGCCTTTACCCTGATGGTCCAAGGAACCACCTCTGATGCTGGGAAAAGTGCGTTCGTTACCGGACTTTGTCGCGTTCTGCAGCGCCGAGGCTACCGCGTGGCACCGTTCAAATCGCAAAACATGGCACTGAACAGCGCAGTCAGCGCCGAAGGCGGTGAAATTGGCCGAGCGCAAGCGGTCCAAGCGCAAGCTTGTCGCATTGCCCCAAGCATTCACATGAATCCGGTGCTGCTCAAACCGAGCACCGATATCGGCGCCCAAGTGATTGTGCAGGGCAAAGTATTCGCCAACATGGAAGCACAGGTGTATCACCACCATAAACCGGCGCTGTTAGCCAAAGTGCTCGAATCCTTTCACTACCTGACCGAACGCTATGAGGCCGTGATTATCGAAGGTGCCGGTAGTCCTGCAGAAATCAACCTGCGCGATCGAGATATTGCTAACATGGGCTTTGCCGAAGAAGCCGATGTGCCGGTGATTATCATTGCCGATATCGACAAAGGCGGCGTCTTTGCCCATTTATATGGCACGCTCGCCCTGCTGTCGCCCAGCGAGCAAGCGCGCGTCAAAGGCTTTGTCATCAACCGTTTTCGCGGCGATATCAGCCTGCTACAAAGCGGTTTGGAGTGGTTAGAGCAAACCACCGGCAAGCCGGTATTCGGTGTGTTGCCGTATCTGCACAATCTGCATCTGGAAGCCGAGGATGCCATCAGCGCCGCCCAAATTACCGGCGAAACTCAGCTCAATGTGGTGGTGCCGGTGCTGACACGCACCAGTAACCATAACGATTTCGA
This sequence comes from Plesiomonas sp. ZOR0011, assembly GCF_000800945.1. Classification (NCBI taxonomy): domain Bacteria; kingdom Pseudomonadati; phylum Pseudomonadota; class Gammaproteobacteria; order Enterobacterales; family Enterobacteriaceae; genus Plesiomonas; species Plesiomonas sp. ZOR0011. The sequence continues at coordinate 3,223 of NZ_JRKB01000027.1, read as the reverse complement.
TGCCCTGCGCGCCCATCCCCAAGTCAACCTGCAGTTTGTCGCGCAAGGACAACCGTGGCCGCAAGCCGATCTGGTCATTATCCCTGGCACCAAATCCGTGCGCGATGATTTAGCCTTCATCCGCCACAATGGTTGGGACAACGAGATTGCCCGCCACCTGCGCTATGGCGGTAAAGTCATCGGCATTTGCGGTGGCTATCAAATCTTGGGGCAAACCATCCGTGACCCACAAGGTCTAGAAGGCCCTGCCGGTAGCAGTGATGGCTTGGGCTTTTTACCGGTACACACCACGCTGGAGCCGGAAAAGCAGCTAAAATCAGTGCAGGGCACCCTGCAGCTGCCGAGCCAAACTGAATGCCCGATCACAGGATATGAAATCCATCTTGGTCAGACGGAACACCCGGAGCAACAAAGTGTCATACAGTGCGATGATGGCTCCCGTGAGGGCTGCATCAGCCCAGACGGCCAAGTCATTGGCACCTATTGGCATGGCTTGTTTGACCATCCACAAGCTTGCCAACACTGGCTGCACTGGGCAGGACTGGCCCATGCCGAACGGGTAGACATCGAACAACTGCGTGACACCGCCATTGATCGGATCGCCGATGCAATTGAAGCACACATTGATCTGGAGGCGTTGTTGCACTGCAAACCACAGGGCTCTTGCAGTTAACTGCAGCAATCAGGCCAAAAACATGGTATTTTTAACGGTTCAACGTATTGTTTCGATACCCTGGCTATTCAACCAATACATTTTGATAAACTGAGTATTCTCGTGATGCTGTCAAAACTAAAACGCAACAAAAATCAGCAACACCTAGAGCTGCTGCCGTGTTTTCCTTTACAGGCTGATTGCGTTACCACTTTTTATCAGACGGAAGATTTTCGTCTGCAACTGCTTCGTCTGATAGAGCAGTCGCAACACCGTATCTACCTCTCAGCCCTGTATCTGGAAAACGATGAGGGTGGACGTGATGTACTGCAAGCCCTCTATGCGGCCAAGGCCGAGCGGCCACAGCTGGATATCCGGATTTTTGTTGACTGGCATCGTGCCCAACGTGGACGTATCGGGGAAGGCGCGTCCTCCACCAACGCCGGTTGGTACACCGCCATGGCAAAAGCGCATCCCGAGACTGAAATTCCGATCTATGGCGTTCCGGTGAACACCCGTGAAGCGCTGGGAGTATTGCACCTCAAAGGCTTCGTGTTTGATGACTACGTGCTCTATAGCGGCGCTAGCCTGAATAACGTCTACTTGCACCGTCTGGAAAAATACCGCTACGACCGCTATCACCAAATCCAACATACCGATTTGGCCAATAGCATGGTGAAGTTCATGCAAGATAGCCTGATGAACTCACCGGCGGTACAACGCTTAGATCGCGATGACAAACCAACGACGCAAGAGATCAAAGTAGCGATTAAGCGGTTTCGTCACGAGCTAAAAAGTGCCAATTACGAAACCTACGGTACGTGCACCAATGCCGAGAATCTCAGCATCCGTCCGTTATGTGGTCTGGGCAAACGTAGCGCCCTGAATCTGGCGATTCAGGATCTGTTTGGCGCGGTAGAAGAGCAGCTCACCATCTGTACCCCGTATTTCAACCTGCCAGCCCCGTTAGTAAAATCCATTCATCAATTATTGGCGCAGGGAAAACGGGTAGAAATCATCATTGGTGACAAAACCGCCAACGATTTCTTCATCCCGCCGGAAGAAAAATTCAAAATTATCGGTGCGCTGCCTTACCTGTATGAAATTAACCTGCGCCGCTTCATGAGCCGCTTGCAGCGTTTTATCAACAGCGAGCAGCTAGTGATCCGCCTGTGGAAAGACAGCGATAACAGCTATCACCTCAAAGGAGTCTGGGTGGATAACCGTTGGCAAATGCTAACAGGTAACAACCTCAATCCACGCGCATGGGGTCTCGATCTGGAAAACGCCCTGCTGATCCACGATCCGAAAGGCGAATTGCAGACCCAACGCCAAACCGAGCTGGAGCATATTCGCCAACATACACGGCATATTACCCACTACCAACAACTGGAAAATCTGCCGCAATACCCAGAGCCGGTGCGTAAGTTACTGCGACGCTTAAGCCGAATGCGCATTGATCGTCTGATCAATAAAATTCTCTGATTGCGCGATTACCAAAACCGACCAAAAGCCTGATACGTTCCATCAGGCTTTTTTATTCTCCCTGCTCTCCTCAACACACCAAATTCAGGCCCCCCAGCGTTCATCAAGTCAGATTAGATATTCACGTACAGACATGTAATTGCCAAGCGTATTAACGCCAACGCCCCCGCGGGGCCGACATCGGTCGTATCGGTTTTGGTGCAGGCACCACACCCGAACGTGTTGCAGGGCGCACCGTATGAGCAGGAAGTTTTTGCGGAGATAAGGCAGATGATGGCGTTCGTTGTAACTGCAACGCAGGATCGTGCGCACTCTCTCTCAATACCGAATTCGGCGTATGATTCGATACCGGTCTGGCTTGCCAACGTTGACGCGCGTTCATCTGTTGTTCCGCTGACATCGAATGCCAACGCCTGTCCAACTGCTGCTGCAATGCAGGAACATTGGCAGCAAAATGCCGCTCATCCCAATGCCCCACATGATCTTTAATCGCTTGCTGCCGCGCGGGATCTTGCGCCTGCCACCAATCCTGTAACCGCTCTTGCAGCTCATCACGATCGGCACAGCAACCTGGATAGTAATAGATCCAATCATTCTCATGATAACGCCAAGGATCGTCATCGCCATAAAGGTAAACATAACCGGCGCCAGAGCTAATAGTGGCCGTAGTATGTTGTGACCGGTAGCCCGCACAACCGGTCATTACAGCGCACAAGACTAACAAGCCCAATATGCGTCGCGCATAGTGTGCCGTCTTACCGCTTTTCGCCATATCTGTTGCAGCCCGTGATTGGATTATCTCGTCGACAATAAGCATAGCCTTGAAAAAAGGCCAAGAGACAAAAAGAGGAGATAAAAAATAGCGCAATAACGGGAAAAAAAAGATAGAGGAAAAGGAAAACTAAAAGAGGGAAATTAACAGCCCAAACCAAGCCATGACAGGCTTATAAGATCACTGAAATACGTCTAACAACGCTCAACATTGAGTATGTATTCAAAACGGATAAAAGCCAAACGCAAAAAGCCCATCCGTTAGGATGGGCTCTTCACTTATTTGATGCCTGGCAGTTCCCTACTCTCGCATGG
>NZ_JRKB01000026.1:0-52158 GCF_000800945.1 Plesiomonas sp. ZOR0011 | reverse complement strand
CAGTCGCCAGTGTGCTCGGTGGTTTTGCCGGTCTAGCAAGCCAATACCAAGTGCCGGATGTGGATGATGTCATGCCACACGTCGAGGCGAGTTATACCTTTGCTGCGGATAAACATCAGGCGGTGAGTCTCTCGGCTGGCTACCAAGATATCGGTTTTGGTAGTGGGGAAGGCAATGTAGGTTTGACCTACCGAATTGCGTTCTGATAGGGCAGCGTTCCATATCCGTTAACTAGCGGTAATGCGCCGTAATAGGCACTGTGAGTGGCAGTGCCTATTGCTGTTTAGTTTTTATGATTAACATCTCCCTGGTATGCAACTGAGTGCGCACTTGCTGTTGCGTGGTTTGCTGAGCAAATATTCCCTCTCTGGTCTGACAAAACATAAAATAATGTTACAAACTTGGTTATCAGAATAAACATCCAGATAATTTCTACGTAAACAATCGTTGTTTTAAGTTGATCCCCTTCAAAAAAATCGATGAATATCGGCCAGAATCACGATTAGTGTTTGCCTTGACCTGCCTGTTTCGGGTTATTTTCAGAATGTGTGTTTTTGTGATGGGGTGTAACTTTCCTCCGCCTGATTGTTGACGCCCCGTCATTCGTCTTCTTGCCGTGAAGACATTGCACCTACCCACGTTATCTCCCCGTGAGGGGACGATGGCACTCTTCTGATGACGATAAAAAGGATTAATTGATGAAGGGATTAACCCTGGCATGTGCCATTTCTGCTGCTTTATTTGGAACCTTGTCTGTACCGGCCACGCAAGCGGCTGAGCGTTTTGTCACTATTGGTACCGGTGGGCAAACCGGAGTGTATTACGTGGCAGGCCAGTCTATCTGTCGTTTTCTTAATCAGGGCGCGTCGCAGCACGAGATCAAATGTAACGCACCGGCTAGCGGTGGTGGCGTGGCTAACGTTAACGGGATCCGCAGTGGCGAATTTAATTTCGGTATCATGCAATCTGATCACCAGTACAAAGCGATGAAAGGCTTAGAGCCATTCAAAGCGCAAGGTGCGATGGACGATATGCGGGCGGTATTCTCGCTGCAAAGCGAAATTTTCACCATCTTGGCACGTAAAGATGCGGCCATTGGTGGCTTTGATGAGCTTAAAAATAAGCGCGTGAATATCGGTAATCCGGGCTCGGGTCAGCGTGATACCTTTGAAGAGATCATGGGCGTTAAAGGTTGGGATAAGTCGGCATTTCGTCTTGTTTCTGAGTTGAAACCGGCCGAGCAGGCTTCCGCGTTGGGTGACAATAATATCGATGCCATGAGCTATTTTGTCGGTCATCCAAACGGTGCTATTCAAGAAGCCTCGACTACCACCGATGCAGTGCTGGTGCCGGTCACCGGACCTGAAATCGATAAACTGTTAGCCGAGAAGAGCTATTACACCAAAGCCGAGATCCCAGGTGGATTGTATAAAGGCAACCCGCAACCAACGCCATCGATTGGCGGGAAAGCGGTGCTGTCGACCAGTGCCAAGACCGATCCTGAAGTGGTGTACCAGCTCACCAAGTCTGTGTTTGACAATTTAGCGCGCTTTAAGCGTCTGCATCCGGCGTTTGCCGATTTGCAAGAAACCGACATGATCAAAGTGGGGCTGTCAGCGCCGCTGCACGAAGGGGCTGAGCGTTACTACAAAGAGCGTGGCTGGATGTAATCAGTGTCACTGATTATGCCGCACGTTACGCAATAAGGCAGGCCGGCTTGTTAGAGAGCCGGTCTGTTTGTGTAGTATCAACGGAGTCATCCCCATGCAACACTCACCACAACAAGAACTGCAATCAGCAGAAGATCTGATTGCTCAGGATGTCGGCGCCCGCCTGCCATTGGGCGCGATGAGCAAAGTGATTGCCATGTTGGCACTGCTTTGGTCATTGTTTCAGCTCTGGATCGCTTCACCACTGCCGTTTGTTTTAGGCATCGGGGTGCTAAATGATACCGAAGCGCGCTCCATCCATCTGGCGTTTGCCATTTTGCTTGCTTACTTGGTTTTCCCAGCCTTGCGCTCCTCGCCGCGCGATCGCGTGCCTATCGGCGATATCCTACTGGGATTGGCCGGAGCTGGCTGCGCCGCTTATCTGTTTTTAGCCTATGAGTTTTTAGCCCAGCGACCGGGTAATCTGACAACGTTAGATTTTGCCGTGGCTTGTCTGGGTATTCCGTTGCTGCTGGAAGCCGCGCGCCGCGCATTAGGTCCCGCGTTAGCGGTGATCGCGATAGTCTTTTTAGGCTATAGCTTGGCCGGCCCTTGGATGCCGGGTTTACTGGCACATCGCGGCGTCAGCTTAATGGCGTTGGCCAATCACCAGTGGATCACCACCGAAGGGGTATTTGGTATTGCCCTTGGGGTGTCGACCAGTTTTGTCTTTTTGTTTGTGCTGTTTGGCGCGCTTTTAGAGCGTGCTGGAGCTGGGCACTACTTTATCCAACTGGCCTTTAGTATGTTGGGGCACCTGCGTGGTGGGCCAGCTAAAGCGGCCGTGGTTGCGTCGGCCCTGACAGGGGTAATTTCCGGCTCATCCATCGCCAACGTAGTGACTACCGGTACCTTTACCATCCCGATGATGAAGCGGGTGGGCTTTTCCAAGGAAAAGGCCGGAGCGGTGGAAGTGGCCTCTTCAGTGAACGGGCAAATCATGCCGCCGGTGATGGGCGCGGCCGCCTTTTTGATGGTGGAGTATGTCGGCATTCCGTATGTCGAGATCATCAAGCATGCGTTTTTACCCGCGGCAATTTCCTATATTGCGCTGCTCTATATCGTGCATTTGGAAGCGCTGAAGCTCGGCATGCAGCCGATCGGTAATGTACAACCGCGCCCTTGGTTACAACGTTTGACCGGCTTTGCCTTTGGTGCGGCGTTGGTTAGCGGTGTGTCGCTGGCCGTGTACTATGGCCTTGGCTGGCTTAAGCCGCTGCTGGGCGATTATGCGCTGCCGGGGATTGGGGTTTTGCTGGCGCTGTCTTATCTGGGGTTGCTGAAAGTGGCGGCCAGCAATGAGCCGTTGCCACCAGAAGACCCTGATGCGCCACTGGAGCGCCTGCCGCAGACGCGTTCGGTGTTGCTGTCGGGCTTGCATTTCCTGTTACCGGTGGTGGTGCTGGTCTGGTGTCTGATGGTCGAGCGCCTATCGCCCGGTTTGTCGGCGTTTTGGGGCACCGTCATGTTGGTCGTGATTTTGTTGACTCAACGCCCGCTGCTGAACTGGCTGCGCACCGATGGTCGCCATGATTATGGTTCGTTCAGTGATGGTGTGGTGGACTTGCGTGAAGGGCTGATTGCTGGCGCACGTAACATGATAGGGATCGGTATTGCTACCGCCACTGCCGGTATTATTGTTGGCGCCGTTTCTCAGACCGGGGTCGGCTTGGTCTTGGCCGATCTGGTGGAATACCTGTCGATGGGCAACTTGCTGCTGATGCTGCTCTTGACCGCCTTGCTCAGTTTGATCCTCGGGATGGGCTTGCCGACCACCGCGAACTACATCGTGGTGTCCAGCTTGCTGGCGCCGGTGATTGTCACGCTGGGTCAGCAAAATGGCCTGATCGTCCCGCTGATTGCCGTGCACCTGTTTGTGTTTTACTTCGGGATCATGGCGGATGTGACGCCTCCAGTCGGTTTGGCCTCGTTTGCCGCTGCGGCGGTCTCCAAAGGCGATCCGATTAAAACCGGGATCACCGCGTTTTATTACAGCTTGCGAACCGCGGCGTTGCCGTTCTTGTTTATCTTCAACACCGATCTGTTGCTGATCAACGTGGATTTTGCCCACGGGGTACTGATCTTTGCGGTCGCAACGATCGCCATGTTGATCTTTGCCGCTGCGACCCAAGGCTATTTCCTCGTAAAAAGCCGCTGGTATGAGAGCTTATTGCTGCTGTTGGTGGCCTTTACCTTGTTCCGTCCAGGATTTTGGATGGATCGGATCCATGACCCTTATCGTCAGATAGAGCCAGCGCAGCTAGTACAGGCGTTGGGGGATGTGGAAGAGGACAGCAATTTGCGCTTGCGAGTAGAAGGGCCAGATGCGGTAGGGAAGATTCGCCGCTTTACGGTCTTGCTACCGGTACCTGCTGGCGAAAGTGGTGAAGAGCGCTTACAAAAGCTCGGGATTGCGCTGTATGAGCAAGATGGTAAGACACTCATTGATAATGTCACCTTTGGCAGTACAGCCGCTGAATTGGGATTGGAGTTTGATCAGCAGATTATTGGCGTGAAAGCGCCTACCGATCGCTGGCGTAAAGAAATTATCTGGATCCCAGGCTTTATGCTCTTTGGATTAATTGTGTGGTGGCAGCGTCGCCGTTTACCTCCGACTGCCACGGCGCCTTTAGCGCGAGCGCAGCAATAGCTATCATAAAATATTAGTGCGTATACCCACTAAAAAAGCAGCCGTTGGGCTGCTTTTTTTGATAAGAATAACGTGAAATTAGAATGTCTTTAGATAATTAATTGATTCGTAAATCAACTACCTTAAACGAGCGTTATTTGCGAACACTATGCAAAATGTTAATCACTTTGTTTAACCTTGGTTTAATGATGCCACCTGTAGTAGAAAGTGAATTTAGTGGTTGGATAAAAAACAAATAATTCCATTTTGTTCTAGATTTATTGAGTTGTATTCCCTTATGTTATTTGTATCTACATCTATCCTGGCTAATAGATTTGGCCCTATATAAGACGACCATCTCCGAAAATGTTTAAATTGTTTTTATATGAAATCATTGGCATTGGGATATGTCTCACATTTAATGTGATTTGTAAGCAATCATGTAGTTGCGTTTAATTGACAGGGTAGATTTTCCACGTATATTACTCAGACAAATCAGATGGATGAGATTTCTAGCATTATCTGCTTCTCAACCGTGTAGTCGCGAGTAAACCTGTCTTTGCTTCGTTGTAATACCGTCTGTAGATCCTGCAGTTAGCGGTATATCTGATATTTCCTCATCTAGGCCTGTTTGGCCTTCTAACCTTGGTATCTGGAATATGGGTAAAGGAATTACTGGCGTGAGCGTTGCGCCAAAAGAACGTATCAATATTAAATATGTTCCCGCCACAGGTGGTCAGCAGGCCGAAATCGAATTACCAATGACAATGATGGTTATCGGTAATATGAAAGGTCGCGTCGAAGATACACCGATTGAAGAGCGGCAGACCGTTTCCATCGATAAAAATAACTTCTCCTCCGTGATGAAAGAGTCGGGTTTGGAGCTCAATTTCAGCGTGCAAAATCGTCTGGAAGAGGGTAGCCAAGATGAATTGCCAGTGAAATTACAGTTTGCCTCTATGGCCGATTTCGCGCCAGACAGTATTGCTAACCAAGTTCCAGAATTGCAAAAGCTGCTGGAGTTGCGTGAAGCGCTGGTAGCTCTGAAAGGTCCACTGGGAAATATTCCGGCGTTTAGAAATCGTTTGCAGGATTTATTATCCAGCGATGAAGCGCGCGAACAATTACTGAAGGAATTAGATCTGGTTGCTCCGGCGGAATAATCGGATAAGAAAGGAAGAGAGAGCGAAACATGTCTGTGGTTGAAGAACAAGTTAAAGCCGGGGCGCAGGCCTCTTCAGGTTCGTTGCTGGATGAAATTATGGCGCAAGCCAGAATTACACCGGTAGATGAGGGATACAGTGTTGCTAAGCAGGGTATTGCTGCGTTGGTGGCCAATATTCTGGATAGCGGCAACACCGCTGAGCCAGTGAATAAAGCACTGGTGGATAGCATGATTGTTGAGTTAGATAAAAAACTCAGCAAGCAGATGGATGTCATTTTACATGCTCAGCCACTGAAAGAGCTGGAATCTTCTTGGCGCTCCTTGAAGCTGTTGGTGGATCGTACCGATTTTCGTGAAAACATCAAAATCCAAGTCTTGCATGCCACCAAAGAAGAGCTGCTGGATGATTTTGAGTTTGCACCAGAAATTACCCAGTCCGGTTTTTACAAGCATGTTTACTCCAGTGGTTACGGCCAATTTGGTGGTCAACCGGTGGGGGCGGTGATCGGTGATTACGCCTTTAGCCAAAGCTCACCAGATATCAAACTGATGCAGTATGTCAGTGCCGTTGGCGCCATGGCGCATGCTCCGTTTATCTCTTCCGTAGCACCGACTTTCTTTGGGGTCGATAGCTTTACTGATCTGCCATCCATCAAAGATCTGAAATCGGTATTTGAAGGTCCGGCTTACACCAAGTGGCGCTCACTGCGTGAGTCCGAAGATGCACGCTATCTGGGTCTGACCGCGCCGCGTTTCTTGGCTCGTCTGCCGTACGATCCGGTTGAAAACCCAATCAAAACTTTCAACTACAAAGAAGATATTAGCGCTGATCACGATCATTACCTGTGGGGCAATACCGCTTATCTGATGGGGTCGGCGTTGAACGACAGTTTCGCCAAGTACCGTTGGTGCCCGAACATTATCGGCCCACAAAGTGGTGGCGCGGTAACCGATTTGCCGGTACACGTGTACGAAGCGATGGGACAGCTGCAGGCGAAGATCCCAACTGAAGTGCTGATCACCGATCGCCGTGAATACGAGATGGCTGAAGAGGGCTTTATCACCCTGACCATGCGTAAAGACAGTGATAATGCGGCATTCTTCTCAGCAAATTCGGTACAAAAGCCGAAGGTATTCCCAAATACCAAAGAAGGTAAAGAAGCGGAAACCAACTACAAACTGGGTACGCAGCTGCCTTACATGTTCATCATCAACCGTTTGGCGCATTACATCAAAGTGTTGCAGCGCGAGCAGATCGGCTCTTGGAAAGAGCGTCAGGATCTGGAGCGTGAACTGAATGGCTGGATTAAGCAGTATGTAGCGGATCAGGAAAACCCGCCAGCCGATGTTCGTAGCCGTCGTCCACTGCGCGCTGCACAAATTAAAGTGCTGGATGTGGAAGGTGAACCGGGCTGGTATCAGGTAGCGATGTCAGTACGCCCACACTTTAAATATATGGGTGCCAGTTTTGAACTGTCTCTCGTGGGCCGTTTAGATAAGGAATAAGGTTTATGCCGTCACTCACCTCGTGGGATAGAGGGAGTACGGCCAGCCTGTTCGATCGCATTCGCGGAGAGACAGCCACTGTCTCTCCGGATAAAGAACTTGAGACACTGATTGTATCGGTTAAAAAACAACTCGATTGTGTCCTCAATACCCGTCCTGGTAGTTGCCGCAGTGCCCCTGAATTAGGCGTCATTGATTTGAATGATGCGACACAAGGCAGTGCAGATATTCGCGGACGGATCAGGGAAGCGATCCGGCAATGTATCCGCCGGTATGAGCCCCGAATAGTGCATGTGGATGTTCAGTCAGCGGACTCATTAATGAACCCGTTGGAAATGTCATTTCAAGTCACAGCACATGTTCGGTTGGAGAATATCGAGCAGGTGACCTCCTTCAATATTCATATGGATAACCATCGTCACTATCGAATGGTGTAATTACTGATGCCGCTGGACAATTATTTCAGGGATGAATTGGCGTATTTGCGTCTGCAAGGCCGTGAATTTGCTGACGCTCATCCGGAGCTGACGCGTTTTCTTTCCGAACAAACTACAGATCCGGATGTTGAGCGTCTGCTGGAAGGCTTTGCCTTTTTAACCGGTAGTCTGCGCGCCAAAATTGAAGATGAATTCCCAGAATTAACCCACGGTTTGCTGGGTATGCTGTGGCCTAATTATTTGCGGCCAGTCCCTAGCATGACGGTCATGCAATTTTCGGTGATCCCGGGCGCGATTGTGCAACCGGCACCGGTGGCTCGCGGTTGTCGTTTAGATAGCTTGCCGGTTGATGGGGTGACGTGCCATTTTCAAACTTGCCATGATGCCTGGATTTATCCGGCAGATATTTACGATATTCGCGCGCAAAGCGGCAATGATTTATCCACCATCACCACCGAAATTCATTTACACAGTCCACTGACCTTAGCCGAATTACAGTTGGATAAATTGCGCTTTTATTTGGGCGGTGACAGCTATACCGCCAATGAACTGTATTACTGGTTATCGGCGCAATTGTCTTATATCGAGCTAGAGGTCAATGGCCAGCGTTTTCGTCAATCGGCGTCGGTGTTAAAGGCGCTGGGTTTTGAACGTGATGATGCGCTGTTGCCCTATCCAGGGAACGTTTATTCCGGTTATCGCATTTTGCAGGAGTATTTCTGTTTCCCAGAAAGCTTTCTGTTCTTTGAGCTCTCTGGCGCGGGCGCCGATTGGCCAAAACAGCCGTTAGCGGTGACCGAATTTAAATTGCATTTTTGCTTTGAGCGGCCTTTGCCGTCGGCATTAAAAATTCGTCCAGACTCCTTGCAGCTTAATTGTGTGCCAGCGATTAATTTATTTCAGCATGACAGTGAGCCGATTAATTTGCATGGACGTCAGACCGAATATCCGCTGAAAGCCAGCTATCGCTATGCGGACAGTTTCGAGATTTTTTCGATCGATAAAGTGGAGAGCTGGGCTGAAGGTGGCATTGGGCGCGCCCGCGGGGCGACGCGGCAATATCACCCGTTTGAGAGCTTCCAGCATCAGATTGAACGGGCTAAAGGTCGGCAGGCATTGTACTACCGCATCCGAGTGCGGGAAGCGGTCAGCGGTGATGGATTTGAGCATGCGTTGTCTTTTGTGCGCGGCGATGAAACGGCCATGTTGGGGCTGGATGAGTCGGTCTCGGTCTCGTTGACCTGCACTAATCGTGGCAAAGCGGCGCGGTTACCGGTTGGTGCGATTTGTGTGCCTACGGGCAGCTCACCGTCATTTGCTACGTTCAAGAATTTACTGCGCCCGACGCGCCCACTGCGCCCGGCTCTGGATGGCAGCTTGCATTGGACGCTGATTTCTAACTTATCCCTGAACTATGTTTCGCTGCTGCGCCGTGATGCCTTGGTGCAAATTTTGCGCACCTACGATTTTCCTGCCTTGCATGACAAGCAGGCGGAACAGGCATCGCGTAAGCGTCTGGCGGGTATCGAGCAGATTGAAACCGTTCCGGTGGATCGTCTGGTGCGCGGTATGCCGGTTCGTGGGTTGAAATCGGTACTGTCGATTCGCCAAAGCGCCTTTGGCAGTGAGGGCGAACTTTACTTGTTCAGCACCGTGTTGGCGCACTTTTTTTCGTTGTATGCCAGCGTGAATGCATTTCATCTGCTGGAAGTGGTCAACCTTGATAACCAGGAGCGCTACCGATGGCCGGTACAGATAGGTCAGCACTCCATGATGTAATGGCGCAGGACGACGCGCCTCGTTTTAATTTTTTCCAGCTGGTCGAGGTGTTGAGCCGCCTTGAGCAGATGGATCTGGAAGCGGAAACCGATCGCTTACCGGCACAGGAAAAAATCCGGTTTAAATCGGCCGCGTCGCTCGGTTTTCCGGCCAGCGATGTGTTGCAGGTCTCGCAAGATCAGGTGGGACGCCACCAGTTGGAGGTGGCGTTTTTGGGGCTGCATGGCAGCCAATCGCCAATGCCCGGTTATTACTTGGATGATTTGGCATGGGAGTACGCACAGGGTGAGCCGAAACTGGGCTTGTTTCTGGACTTTTTCCATCATCGCCTATTGACCTTGTTACACCGCGGTTGGCGCAAGTACCGCTATCACGTGCGTTTTCAAGATAACGGCAGTGATGGGTTTTCGCGGTTGATGTTTGCGCTCGTAGGCCTTGGCAATCAGGCGGTGCGCGATAGCTTGCCGGTCAACCGCGCCAAGATGCTGTCTTACGCCGGAATGCTGGCAAGCCCCAGCCGTTCACCGGAAGTGGTCGCCGGTTTGGTTTCGCACTGTTTTGACCTTGAGGATGTGGTGTTAGAGGCGTGGCAGGCGCGCAAAGTGGCGGTCCATCCCGAACAGCAAAACCGTTTAGGGCGCGCCAATGTGCGACTCGGCGGCGAGTTGGTGCTGGGCGATAAGGTCAACGATTGTGCCGGTAAGTTTGTTTTACGCATTAACGCCTTAAGTTTTGAGCGATTTTTGAGCTTCCTCCCCAATGGCGAACATTTTCAGCCGTTGGTGCGTTTTGTCTCGTTCATTTTGCGTGACCAGTTGGCGTGGGATCTGCGTTTGGGATTTGGCGAAGAGCAAGCGCGCGGTTTACGGCTCGGTGATGAACAAAGTGGTCGGCTCGGCTGGAGCAGTTTTTTAGGGCAACCCCCGGTTGACCCGTATGTGACGATTTGTGTGCAGGAGTAAGTGTGAACCCGTTCAATCAGCAACTCTCTTTGGTGGTACTGAACAGCGAGCAACTGGATGGTCATTCTCAGGTGCAATATCAGTTTGATCATGATGGCGGCACCTTAGGTGCGGCCTCGCATGATGACTGGGTATTAACCGATCGTCTGGGCGCCGTGTTGCCTTCTCATGCCCGTATCGAGCTGCACGATGGCCGTTTTTGTCTGTGCGATTTAAGCGGACAAACGTTTATTAACGGCGCCACCACGCCAGTCGGACGCAGTCGCAAAGTCTATCTAGAGCAGGGTGATGAGTTGCTGGTTGGGCCATTTCGTCTACGGGTCTATCTGGGACAGGTGCAGGCCGAGGCCAACATTGAACAGGTGCTGGGCAATCATCCTGCCGATGAGTTGGATGACTGGCTGGCTAGCGATGGGAATCGTGAGCTGGCCAGTCATGATTCGGCGAGCTTGTCTGTGTTGCACAGCGATCCGTTACATGCCCTAGAGCGTGAGCAGGCTACGTCACTGAGCGCGTTATTGCATACACCCGAGGCGCAGACGTCAGCGCTGTCGTCGGCTATTCCGGCATCTGTTTTTTCAGCTATCGAGGACACCATGGATCAGGAATTCATTGATATGCCGGGGATTGATAATCCCTACAGCATCCCAGCCGAACAAGGCGATGTGGATCATGTGGCGTTAACGCCACTGATGCGTGGACTGGGTCAGCGCTTGCAATTGCGCGACTCCCAGCAAGCCCACGATATGCTCGAAGAAATGGGCAAAACCTTGCGTGCGATGGTGGAAGGGCTACTCGCGGTACAAGCCGATCAAGCAGCGCTGGCCGACAAACACTTGCGCCCCATTGAAGATAATCCACTGCGTCTGGGGCTGGATTATGAAGCAACCTTGCCGCTGCTGTTTGCCGATGGCAAAAGCCCAGTGCATCTGTCTGCACCGGCTGCAATCAGCGAAGTGCTGGACAATGTGCGTACCCACCATATTGCGAACCAGCAGGCAATTGCTACGGCGCTGGACAGTATTTTACATGCTTTTTCGCCAGAGGCGTTGCTCGGGCGCTTTGAACACTATCGCCGTACCGGTACTAACGACAGCCTCGATGAGGGGTGGGCGTGGACCATGTACCAGCACTATTACCGTGAGCTGACCTCAGTACGTCAACAAGGCTTCGATAAGCTTTTCCATCAGGTGTATGCGCAAGCCTATGACCGCGCAGTACGCGAACAACAGGGGCTGCGTTGATGCTGCGAACACTGTGGTGTGCGGTATGGCTGTTGGCGCTGACCGGCTGTACCACACTCGGCAAGATGGCTGATGTGGCGATGAATCCGGATATTCAGGTGGGCAGTAATACCGATCAACCTTCAACCGTGGGCTTAAGTTTGCTGGCGGAGCCGGACGTCAATCCGAATGAAAGTGGCGAAGCGGCACCCATAGAGTTTCAGGTCTTGCTGCTGTCTGAAGATTCGCGCCTGTTGGCCACCGATTACGATCAAGTGACCGAGGATGTAGCCAAGGTATTGGGGAAAAACTACCTCGATCATCAGGATTACACCTTACTTCCAGGGCAATTCAAGTACCTACCGCCCGTGAAGCTGGAAGAAGAGGTGCGCTATATCGGGGTGATTGCCCGTTACGCCGAGCCGGATAAGGCCGAGTGGCGCAAAGTCATCAAGGTCAAAAATACCGGCCGCCATTATCAGATCTTGGTGCACCTGCGTCAGGATGAAGTTGAACTGCAAAAAGAAGAAGAATAACCATGTCGAGCCGAAATCGGGTCATCTGGCGTGAAGGGCTGTTCATCAAGCCCCAGCATTTCCAGCAGCAGCAACGGCATACGGATCACATGCTGCATGCTCGCTTAAGTGCCCTGAGTGACTATTTTTATGGTCTGCAGTCGCTGAGCATCAATGAAGATTACTTAGGCTTTGGGCGCATTGCGCTGGTCAGCGCCAGTGGCGTGATGCCGGACGGTACGGTGTTCAGTATTCCCGTGGATGATGTATTGCCGCCGCCATTGGAGGTCACCGATGTCTCGGTGGCCAACCAGAAAGTGTATCTGGCGTTACCCCTGTCGGTCAGTGGCGTCAGTGAGGTCGGCGAGTCAGGGCAAGCGGTAGCGACTCGTTTGCAATTGCATCGCCATGACCTGCGCGATCTGCACAGTGACGGCGGCGATATTACATCACTGGAAGTGGGCAAAGTCAGCTTACGTCTGATGTTGGAGCGTGAAGATCGCAGTGCCTATGCCGCGATCGCGATTGCGCGCATTTTGGATAAGCGCCCAGATGGCGGCTTGGTGCTCGATCCGAACTTTATGCCGTGCAGTATTAGCGTGGCAGCGATCCCGACCTTAAAGCGCTTTTTGGGCGAGTCCGCCGGACTGGTGGCTGAACGCGCGCGCAGTTTGGCGCAGCGTCTGGCCGCTCCCGGTCAGCAAGGGGTGGCGGATGTCGCTGAGTTCATGATGTTGCAGCTGCTCAATCGGGCGCAGCCACAGCTTTCTCATCTGGCCCGTTTGGGCACTTTGCATCCTGAGCGTTTACATGAAGCCTTGGTGCAGCTGTGTGGTGAGTTGATGACCTTTACCGATGAGTCGCGATTGCCGCCAGAGTTTCCGGCCTACCGGCATGATGATCAGCAAGTCAGTTTCGAGCCGGTGATCTTGGCGCTGCGCCAATCACTGAGCACCGTGTTGTCACCGCGTGCGGTGTCTATCCAGCTGCGCAAACATCTGTACGGCATCATGGTCGCGATGGTGGGCGACAGCGATTTGATGGCCAGTGCCGAGTTTGTTCTGGCGGTGCGTGCGCGGATGCCACAAGAGCAGCTGCGTAAGCAATTGCTGCAGCAAACCAAAATTGCCTCCAGCGAGAAAATTCGTGAGCTGATCAGTTTGCAGTTACCGGGGATCCCGTTATTGCCTTTGCCGGTGGCGCCGCGTCAGCTGCCATACCACGCCGGTTACAGCTATTTCCAACTGGATAGACAAAGCCCTGCGTGGCAGATGTTGGCCCAAAGTAACACATTGGCTTTCCATATCGCCGGAGACTTCCCTGAGCTGGATATGCAGTTCTGGGCGATCCGTAGTCAGGGATGAGATGAGCGATGACTATCGACATTATTCAACATGAGCAACTGGACGATCTGCTGTATGACCATGCCGCACAGCTGGATCTGGACTCTGATTATTGGTTCCGCCTACGCGGCCACAGCATTAACCCCATGATTGATGCGGTGACGCCGCTACTGGGCATGGTGCTGCGTGTCCGTCAGCTGTCTAGCCACAGCCAAGTCGGCGAGCTGTATCAGCGCGTGGTGACAGAAATTCAGGCCATCGAACAAGAGCTGATGGCCCATGGCTATGAAAACGGTGTGGTGCTCTCGTTTCGCTACATCCTTTGCACCTTTATCGATGAGGCGGTGATGAGCCGTGAGTGGGGCAGCCAAAGTGAATGGTCTGAGCACTCGTTACTGACTCGGTTTCACAACGAAACTTGGGGCGGCGAAAAGGTGTTTGTCCTGTTAGGCAAATTACAAGAAGACCCCGCGCGCTATCGCGATGTGCTGGAGTTTATCTACCTGTGCCTGTGTCTGGGTTTTGAAGGGCGCTATCGGGTGATGAGCCATGGTCGGGATGAGTTTGAGCGCGTGGTGCGCCAGTTGCACCGTCAGCTGTATCCCGATGGCCGCGATGCGCCCACGGTATTTCATCTCGATTTAGGCCAGCAAGCATCCCGTTACCAGCTTAAACGGCAGGTGTCGCTACGTAGTCTGTGTATCGGCGCCGCCCTGCTGCTGACCGGCATTTTTGTTTTGTATTACACCCGGCTGGATAACCAGACGCAGGACGTACTGCGCCAGCTAAGCGATTTGTTGAAATAAGTTAAGGAGAGCGTGCTTTGATCCGTATTGAACTGCCCGTCTTGGTGGAAAGGCTGAATCCGGTCTGCCGGCATATGCTGGAAGAAGCGGCAGCCCTGTGTGTAAATCATCAGGGCACGGAGATCCGAATTGAGCATCTGCTGCTCAAAATGCTGGAAACCCCACTGTGTGATAGCAAAGCGATCATGCAGCGTGCTGGGGTGGATATGGCGGCGCTGCATGAACTGTTGCAGCCGGCTCTCAATGGCCAGTCTTTTGAGCAGGGATATCCCTCTTTTTCTCCGTTATTGGTGGAGTGGTTACAAGATAGCTGGCTGTTCGCGTCGGCGGAGTTGCAACACGCTCAGCTACGTAGCGGGGTGTTATTGCTGGTCTTGCTAATGAGTCCTGCGCGCTATTTACCTGCCTCGGTGGTGCGTTTACTGACAGTGATCAATCGCGATCTGGTGCGCCAGCAGTTTGATGAGTGGGTTAAAGACTCGGCCGAAACCGAGGTGGTGGCGCAGGCTGGCGAAAGCAAAGCAAACGCCGTCGCCAGCGATGCCTCTTTGTTAGGTCGTTTTACCGAAAACATCACCGAGCAAGCGCGCAAGGGGCAGTTAGATCCGGTGTTGTGCCGCGATCATGAAATCGACCTGATGATCGATATCTTATCCCGTCGCCGTAAAAATAACCCGATAGTGGTTGGCGAAGCTGGGGTGGGTAAAAGTGCCCTGATTGAAGGCTTGGCGCTGCGGATTGTGGCCGAACAGGTGCCAGAAAAACTGCGTAATGTGGCGCTGTTGTCGCTGGATTTAGGGGCGATGCAGGCCGGCGCTTCGGTTAAAGGGGAATTTGAAAAGCGCTTTAAAGGCGTGATGCAAGAGGTCAAATCCTCCGAGTACCCGATCATTCTCTTTATTGATGAAGCGCATACCCTGATCGGTGCGGGTAATCAGGCTGGTGGATTGGATGTGTCTAACCTGATTAAACCGGCCTTGGCGCGCGGTGAGCTGCGCACCATCGCAGCAACCACGTGGAGTGAATATAAAAAATACGTCGAAAAGGATGCGGCGCTTTCTCGGCGTTTCCAGTTGGTGAAAGTGGGCGAGCCTGATGCGCAAGAAGCGACGGTCATTTTGCGTGGCTTACGTGGCATTTATGAAAAAGCCCATGGCGTATTGATTGACGATGAAGCGCTGCAAGCGGCGGCGCAGTTGTCGGCCCGTTATATCTCGGGTCGCCAGCTGCCCGACAAAGCCATCGATGTGCTGGATACCGCCTGTGCGCGTGTCGCCATCAATTTGACCACTCCGCCGCGCGCGATTAGCCATTTGCAAAATGCGCTGCGCCAACGTGAGTTGGAAATTACCCAATTAGAGCGCCAAAGCGTGATTGGGCTGGGGGAGCACAGTGAGCGTTTGGCGCAACTGCATGCATTGCAGGAGCAAGATAACGCCGAATTGGCACGCTTGCAGGCCAATTGGCAGCAGCAGCAAGCGCTGGTGCAGCAGATCATCGACGTGCGCGCAGCGTTGTTGCAGCACGATGCAGCCACTGATGATGCGAATGTGACAGAACAAACCACGCAGCTTACTGCGCTTGAAGCTGAGCTATCGGCGTTGCAGCAAGAGTCGGTGCTGGTTTCCGCGCATGTAGATAAGAGTCAGATCGCCTCGGTGATCGCCGAGTGGACCGGCGTGCCACTTAATCGGATCTCGCAAGGCGAGTTAGATGTGGTGACTCGCTTACCGGAGTATCTGGGGGCCTGTATCAAAGGCCAAGATGTGGCGGTGAGCCATCTGCATCGCCATTTGTTGACCGCGCGCGCTGATTTGCGCCGTCCAGGGCGTCCGTTGGGGGCGTTTTTGCTGGTTGGGCCGAGCGGGGTCGGTAAGACCGAAACCGTGGTGCAGATTGCCGATCTGATGTTTGGTGGCCGTCAGTATCTGACCACCATCAACATGTCGGAATATCAGGAAAAACATACTGTTTCGCGTTTAATCGGCTCGCCGCCGGGTTATGTCGGTTTTGGCGAAGGCGGCGTGTTAACCGAGGCTATCCGGCAAAAACCGTATTCGGTGGTGCTGCTGGATGAGGTCGAAAAGGCGCACCCTGATGTACTGAACCTGTTCTACCAAGCCTTTGATAAAGGGGAATTGGCCGACGGTGAAGGGCGCATCATCGATTGCAAAAATGTGGTGTTTTTCCTCACCTCCAACTTAGGTTTCCAAACCATTGTCGAGTATGCCCAGCAGCCAGAGCATCTGCTCGATGCCCTGTATCCAGAGTTGGCGGCATTTTTTAAGCCTGCGCTGTTGGCGCGGATGGAAGTGATCCCCTATTTGCCGCTGGATCATGCCACGTTGGTGGAGATTGTTGGTGGCAAGCTGGCGCGTTTGACGTCGTTGCTCCAGAGCCGCTTTGGCGCCGAGGTAGACATTGACCCGCAGGTGCACGAGGAGATCTTACGCCGTGCGAATCGCAGTGAAAATGGTGCGCGGATGCTCGAGTCGGTGATTGATGGAGCTCTGTTGCCACCGGTTTCGCTGCAGTTATTACAGCGGCTGTCGGCGGGCGAATCGGTGCGAAAAGTCAGCTTTGGCGTCACAGAGGGCGAGTTTATCGCTGAGGTGGAGTGCTAAGCATGCAACAGGCACTCGAATTCGCGTTCTCCCTGACGCAGGCGCGCGGGGAGCCGTCACTGTGTGATTGGTTGCTGGCGATTGTGCGCCAAGGATGGCAGCCACGCGGTGCGTTACTGGGCATGCTGGATGTCAGCGGTCGCCAGTTGCAATGCCGTGGCTGGGTGGGAGAGCAGGAGACGACGTTGTCATTGGCGGCGGATGATTTTACCCATCCGCTGGCCTTGGCGCTGTGTCGCGATCAGGTGTGCACTTGGGAGTCTCTCCATGGCGGCGCGCGTATTGGCCCAAGCGGCTTGCGCCGCATGTTAGCGCAAGCCGGCACTGATAGCGGGATCCACTGCCTGCCATTACATAGCCATGACGGCAAACCGGTGGCAGTTTTAGCTTTGTTGGATACGGCAGACTGTTTAAAACAGTGGCAAGCGCAAGATGCGCTGGCGTTGCTAACCCAGATTTTTACCGGTCAGCTTACGCTGATCCGCGATTTAGGGCGCTCGCGTCGAGGGGTAAGCGATTTACAAGACTCTATCCGCGTGATGCGCGGTGAAGGCGAGCAGCGTCGGCGTCAGGATGAGCGGTTGAAAGAAACCTTAATCGGTGAATCGCGTGCGATTCGACAGCTGCGTGAGCAAATTGCCAAGGCCGCGGCGCATCGCCTCAATGTGTTGATTCAGGGCGAAACGGGTACCGGTAAAGAGGTGGTCGCTCGTCTGCTGCATCAGTGCTCAGCGCGTGCGGATAAACCGTTTGTCGCGATCAACTGTGCGGCTATCCCTGAAAACCTGATTGAAAGCGAGTTATTTGGGTACCAAAAAGGGGCTTTTTCGGGGGCGCAAAGCAATAAAACTGGTCTCGTTGCTCAAGCCAATGGCGGCACCTTATTTCTGGATGAAGTGGGTGATATGCCTGCGGGAATGCAGGCCAAGTTGCTGCGCGTGCTGGAAACACGCCATTTTCGGCCGTTGGGCGGCGATAAAGAGGTGTATTCCGATTTTCGCCTGCTTGCGGCTACGCACCAGCCGCTCGAGCAGCGGGTCAGTGAAGGGCTGTTTCGCCAAGACTTATACCACCGCTTATGTCAGTGCCTGTTGATGCTCACGCCGCTGCGTGAACGGCCGGATGATATCAGTGTGCTCAGCGAGCATTTCATCGCTCATTTTGCCGCGCAAGAAGGCAAATCGTTTGGTGCGCTGCAGCGTGGTTTTCTCAAGCAGCTAATCAGTTATGACTTTCCCGGCAATGTGCGTGAGCTGCGTAACTTGCTGGAAGTGGCGTGTGCTCAGACGCCGTCTGGACAGGCGATCACCTTGTCGGCCTTACCGCCGGAAATTCACGACCGCCTGACTGTGGAGCCGGATGCTTATCAGGATGATTTTTGCCACGTCAGCGATTTGCGCCAAGCCTTGCAGCAATTTGAGGCTTCCGTGATTGAAGCGCGGCTGCGTTATTTCCAAGGTAACCGGATGCGGGTGGCGGAAAGCCTCAATATCCCGAAGCGCACACTGGATCACAAATGCCAGAAGCTGGAGGTTAATGGATGAAAGGTTGGGCGCTGGCCGCGTTATTGCTGACCAGCAGCGCGGTGGCACAAACGGATTGGCCTGTGGAATGGCAACGTTGTCGTGCGCAAGCCGCACCGTTGGCGCGTTTAGCGTGTTATGACGCGGTAGGTACGAGCAAGGCTCCGGCTAGCGCGCATGATGCCGCACCGCGTTCACTTATCTGGCGTCAAATCCAAGCGCAGGAAGCAAGCCGCAGTGGGGATAGCCCGCTTTTTATGTTGGGCCAACTGCCGGATTCCGATGATCTGCTACTGACGCGTGCAGCGCTGCGCGGTGGCTCCTTGGCGATAGGTTGTAATAACGCCATTACCCGCATTTGGCTGCGTTTAGATAGCCCTTGGGTGGGCGATCAGGTGAGCGCATCGGTAGATGGTGAGCCGGCAGGTAATAACTGGTTTGTTCGTGACCACGGGCTGCTGTTGGAGTTTGGTCGTGGATTGCCGGCGATTGACGAGCTTAAGCACTGGAGCGGTCAACGCGAGTTGTTGCTACAGGCCTCCGATGGCTCTTCGATTCGCGTGGATTTGAGCGGCATGCCCGAGGCATTGCAACCGCTGCGCCAGTTGTGTCGGTGGTAGGAGGCAGGATGCAGCATTCACACCCTTGGTGTCAGCGTTTGCTGACGCCGCTACCGGATGAAGCCATGCGCTGCGCCGTTGCCGCTGACGATCCGCTGTGGGAGAGCGTCGAGACCGAGTTAGTCAAACTCGGTTCTTTGGCGCACAGCCAAGTGGATTTACAGAAAGTGGCGGGCGCTTGTTTAACCTTACTGGAAACGCGCACCAAAGATATGCGGGTGTTGGCGCAATTGACCCGTTGTCTGCAGCACCCAGCTAAAGCCACGCCGTTTGCTACTGCACTGATGTTACTGGATTGCTGGGTCGAAGCTTATTGGGCATGTGCGTGGCCGGCCAGCGTGATGCAAAAACAGCGGGTGGTGAGCCAGATCATCAAGCGTTTTGAGGGAGTATTAGAGCGCGTATGTAGCGCGGCCTCAAACGCCGAGTTAACCCAGCTCTTGCAACTGAGCGAAGCGTTTGCCGAGCGTTGGAATGCATTAGCACCGGATAAAAGTGCGCTTTTAGATGAATTATTAGCGGGTTTACGCCGCGCGCAGCGACAAAAACACGAACAGGCGAAGGCTGATGCGGCGGCGACGCCCGCTGCATCAACGGCATCGTCAACGACATCGGGCCAGAATGCCGTGCCGGGTGGGGCGGCATCCTTGATGAGCGCCAGTAGCCAGCCGGCGATTGATACCTCGGATGAACGGGCTTGGCGTCAGACACAGTTGCGCGTCGCTGAGTTACTCATTGAGGCGCAGCCGAGTGCGGCAATCGGTTTTCGCTTACGGCGGAACGCACTGTGGAGTGGGATCACGGCCGCGCCCTTGGTGAGTCGCGGTCATAAAACCCAGTTAGCGCCGTTTTCTGCTGATATGGCGGATGAGTATCGCAGCGCACTGGCGCAAGCGGATCTGGCGCTATGGCAGAAAATAGAGCACAGCCTGACATTGGCGCCCTATTGGTTTGAGGGGCATTACCTCTCGGCACAAGTGGCGCTCAAACTCGGCTATACCGCCGTCGCGAATGCCATTGCTGATGAGGTGGGCGCGTTTTTGGCGCGCTTACCGACATTGCGCGAGATGACCTTCAGTGACGGCACCCCGTTTTTAAGTGCTGAATGTAGTCAGTGGTTGCAACCGGCCGCCAGTGTAGCGGGCGGCTCAGCGGATTTAGGCGGCGAGTTGCAGGCTTGCTGCCAGACACAAGGGCTGTCCGGCGCCTTGAGCATGCTGGATGAAAAAGTGCGGCAGCTCAAAGAGCCGCGCAGTCGCTTTTATCACCAGTTGGCCGGTGCTGATCTCTTGGCTGCAGAAGGGATGCCGCACTTGGCCGCCCAACAATATCAATCTTTGTGGCAGGAAACACAGCGCTTAGGACTGGCACAGTGGGAGCCTGGGTTGGTCAACCGCCTGGCACGTTACGCGACCCCGCGGTCGGCATGAGACATTCGGAGCTGAATGGATAGTTATGTTCAAAACTTTTTTTTCCCTCATTAAGCAAGTCATGTCCCGATTCCGGATCTCATGGATGGTGATCGGCGTAGTGCTCTGGGCGGTGACGCTCATGTTGGGCTGGTGGCTAGGCCCACAATTAACGCTCGGAGAATTTAAACCCTTGGCCGGTATTTGGCATCGGGTGGTGTTTACCCTGGTCTGGTTGTGGCTGATTTTTGGCGTCTACTCTTGGCAGATTTGGAAAAAGATGCAGCAGCTCAAGGCCGAGCGACAAGAGCAAGAGAGTGCCGAGGCCGATCCGGTTAAACCGCGTTTGGACGCGCAGCAGCATTTTCTCGATCGCTGGTTACAGGCGCTGCGTGAGCATCTTGGGCGCGGTGCGCTGTATGCCATGCCGTGGTATCTGGTGATTGGTTTACCGGGCAGTGGTAAAAGCAGTTTGATCCATCGCGCCAATCCGGCCAACAAACTCAATCCGCGTTTGGAAGCGGAGCTGCGTGATTATGCCGCCGATCAGCAGATTGATTGCTGGGTTGGGGAGCAGGCTGTGATGCTCGATCCGGATGGCAAATTGCTGACGCAAGCGCACAGCGGTGCGCAGGAGTCGGAGCGGGCAGATGAGCGTTTGTGGCAACACGCCTTGCGCTGGTTGAGTAACAATCGCCGTCGCCAGCCATTAAATGGCTTGGTGCTGACCTTAGATCTGGCGTGGTTGGCACAAGCTGGGGTCGCAGAGCGTCAGGCGTATGCGCAGATGATGCGCGCGCGTTTGCAGGATATCAGCTTACACATTAATACCCGTTTGCCGCTGTACATCACGCTGACCAAGCTGGATATGCTGCGTGGCTTTGATGTCTTGTATCAGCAGTTGGATAAAGAGGCGCGTGATGCCGTACTGGGGGTCACGTTCAGTCCGGATAGTAGCCAAGGCGATGAGTGGCTGCATGAGTTGGATAAGTTCTGGACGCAGTGGCTGGATCATCTAAACAACAACCTGCCGTCGATGATGTTGGATAAGCTCGATGCGGCGCAGCGCAGCACGTTGTTTGCGTTTGTGCGCCAGCTGGCGGGGCTGAAAGATTATGTGCTGGAAGTACTGGGCGACATCTTAACCGACAAAGAGCAAAAAGGGCTGTTGATGCGCGGGGTGTATATCAGCTCGGTGTATCAGCAAGGTGTGCCGTTTGATGCTTTCACGCAGGCGGCATCTAACCGTTATCAGTTGGCCGAGCCGGTGCATTCGGCGCTACGTGGTGAATCGAACGCCTTTTTTGTGCGTAGCTTGTTTGCCGACATCATCTTCCCTGAGGCGCATTTGGCCGGGGAGAACCGTCTGCATACCTTGTATCGCCGACGTCGGATGGCGATCGGGGTGGGTTCACTGTCGTTGTGTTGTGCGCTGCTGATTGCCGGTTGGCACCACTTTTACCGCGTCAATGAAGCGGCGGGTCACAATGTGCTGAACAAAGCGCAGGCCTTTACCGGTACCGGAGAGCTGACGGGGGAGCAAGGGTTTGGCTACAGCCAGTTGCCGCGCTTGAACTTGATCCGTGAAGCGACGCTGTCGTTTGGGGATTATCGCGATAAAACCCCATTGTTGGCCGATTTGGGTCTGTATCAAGGCGATCGGATCGGGCCATATGTTGAAGGCACTTATCTGCAGCTGCTGAACCTGCGCTTTTTACCGGCGGTCATGCAAGGGTTGCTGGATGATTTAAATCAGGCGCCGGCAGGCAGTGAGCAGAAACTGGCGATCTTGCGTGTAATGCGCATGCTCGATGATGCCTCTGGGCGGAATAACGCCCTGGTCGAACAGTTTATGGCTCAGCGTTGGCAGCAGGCATTTCCTGGTCAAGGGCAGGTACAAGAACAGCTGATGCAGCATCTGGATTATGCCCTGCAACACACCAACTGGTATGGCGCTCGGCAAAATAAAGATCAGGCCGCAATCAGTGCCTTCGCTCCGTTCAGTAAGCCGGTCTACGCCGCGCAACGTGAGCTGAGCAAGTTACCGATGTTCCAGCGTGTGTACCAAAGCTTGGTGGTGAAGGCCAACGATCAGTTAGCGCCCGATTTGGCCATTCGTGACGAAGTGGGTCCAACCTTTGACAGCGTATTTGTGCTGCGTAGCGATGACGCTGGCACCGTACCGCGCCTATTAACGTGGCCGGGCTTTAGCGAGTTTTTCTTGCGTCAGGATAAAACCCTGATGGATTTAACCGCCATGGATGTTTGGGTGTTGGGCCAGCGCCAGCAAGTCAGTTTGAGTGCGGCGGATCGTAAGGAGATCTCTCGTCAGGTCAATGATCGTTATGTGACCGATTACGTTAACCACTGGCAAAAAATGCTCAGCAGCTTGGATGTCCAGCCACTGAGTAGCCCTGAGCAGGCGCTGAACGTGTTGGCTGCGGTGATTGGCAATGATCAACCGTTCCAACGGGTATTGAGCGCGCTCAACAACAACACGCGAATTCGGCCGTTGTCGGAGGAAGAAAATGCGTTGGCGCAAGGGATCCCGAGCCGTATTGGTCGACCGTTTATTAACAGCAATGCCGCGTTAAGTGGTAATGGCGAGCAAGCGCCAGTGATTCAGGAGGTTAACCAAAAACTGACTGAGCTGTATCACTATCTGGAGCTGATTGTGAATGCCAATGATCCGGGCCAATCGGCGCTGAAAGCCGTGCAAGTTCGCCTAGGTAACAAGTATGCCGATCCGGTGTTTGCTCTGCAGCAGTATGCGCGCAGTCTGCCGGCGCCGCTGAATCGCTGGGTAGGGCAGATAGCCGAGCAAAGCGCTGCCTTGGTGGTGGATATGGCCATGTCATCACTCAACCAAGAGTGGCAAGAGCAGGTGATTCAGCCGTTTACCACCCTGCTGGCCGATCGTTATCCGTTTGATTTAGGGGCGGATAAAGATGCGCCACTTTCTGAAATGGAGCGTTTTTTTGCTCCTGGCGGCACGCTGGATAGCTTCTATCAAACCAACTTAAAACCGATGGTAGACAGTGGGTTAATGAGTAGCGAACAAGGCTCGCCGTTGCAAAATGAGCTGTTAAAGCAGCTGGAGCGCGCCAGCAAAATTCGGGAAACCTTCTTTAACGCTCAAGGCTATCTGGAAGTGCAGTTTGCGCTGGAGCCTATTGAGCTGACCGCTAATAAACGGCGCAGCGTGCTCAATATTGATGGGCAGCTGCTGGAGTATGCGCATGGCCGGCGTAGCAAAATCCCACTGATTTGGCCGAACACGATGCGTGATGGCGCTGAAAGCAAAATCACCTTGGTGCCAGCTAACCGTGAAAACTCGCCCCGCAGTGAAAGCTTTACCGGACCGTGGGCAATGTTCCGCTTGATGCAAAAAGGTGAGCTGACACAGGTGAATGCCGGCACGTTTGATGTGCGCTTCCCTGTCGACAAAGGCGCGATGACCTATCGGGTATACGCCGATGCTAGCCATAACCCATTTGCCGGTGGATTGTTCAATCAGTTCCGTCTGCCCGAATCACTGTATTAAGCCGTTACGGGGCCATCAGGCCCCGAAGTGACAGGACCTATTAAAGATGCAAGATGCACAACAGGCGCTGAAAGTCGGGCAAGACCCACGCATGCTGCCGGAATATGAAGCGCTGCGCGCGGAAATTAACAAACTGAGCCACGCATCGCGCCCCGATGTGGATTGGCAACGGATCCATCAGCTCGCCAGTCGCATTTTTGAGATTCACGGGGTGGATTTACAAACCGCCATTTATTTCACCTTGGCACGCGCACGCTTACAAGGGCTGCGTGGCTTTACCGAAGGTTGTGAGTTTCTGGCGAATCTGATTGTAACGCAGTGGGACACCTTCTGGCCGCCTCGACATCAAGAGCGCGCCCGGATCGAGATGCTGGATTGGTTCATTGCTCGGATCAGCGATGTGATGCGCCAATATCCGATTAGCCATGAAGACAAACGGCTGATTTACCGTAGTGAGCGAGCGCTGCAACTGATCAGTGAAAAGCTGCATACCTCGGGGCTGAGCCGTGTGCCGCGCATTGAGAATCTGCTGCATTTCGTCGAGGGCTATAGTCATCTGTTTGATGAGACCGAGATTGTGATTGTGTCTGACGAACAGATCAGCAAAGTCGATGACATGCAGGTCCCGCCAATGGTGTTCTTCAGCCCTGAGAGTGCGAGTGATGGTGCCGTGACGGTGGCACCAACCTTGCCACACGGCAGCATCTTGGTCGGCCGTGAAAAAGGGCAAGTGAAACCAACGGTACTCAAAATTGAGACCCAGCGTAAGCCAAAACCGGCATGGTTCTGGTTTGCCTGTGGCGCTCTGAGTTGTTTATTGCCCGCGTTGATTGCGTGGATTGGCTATGGCCAGCAAGAGAAAAAAGAGGCTGCGTTAGCACTGGTGCAGCCAGTGGCAATCCAGCCGTTGGCGCTGACCTATGACGATATTCGCCAAGCGCGATCTACGTTAGGTGAGCAGGCATTGCAGGGGATGGAGCGCCGTGTGTTATCTCGCTACCAGAGCCAATTGACGCAGGCTGAGCAAGCCTCGCCTTTGTATTGGTATCGCTATGGCGACAGCTTAAATCAGGCATTACAGATGCTGTATCCGGACTCTTTGGCCGTTAAAACTATGAACCAGCAATGGCAGGATGGCTTGCAAAAAAATCTCACCAATTTGCCATCGCTGGCCGATTACGATGCCGCTCGGGAAGGTGTTGATGCGTTATTGGAGCGTTTACAGGTACTCGAGAGTCAGCGTAAAAGCGTCAGTATTTCCTACCTCAAAACTCAGTTGTACGAAGTACAAAAGTCGTTGCTGACGGGAGCCCCGTTTGCACAGCGCTTGAATGCATTGGAAGCCAGATTGAGTGCGCAAGAGCCGATCAGTCAAGCCGATCTCAGTGCACTGGAAAGTGAGTTGAAAGCGTTCAGCGTGCGTTTGTATCAGTTGCAAAAAAGCCGCTCTGATAGCTAAAAGCCTCATTAACGGATCTGAAGATAAATAGGAGCTAACTATGTGTCCTTCAATTGTATTGCTGGGTGATATCGGCACCGATCATGACGGCTTTCATCCTTCTCCGGTGATTGCGGCCAGCCCTGATGTGTTCTTGGACAACAAGCCGGTGGCACGGCAAGGCGATGCCCTTGAGCCGCACGATAAACCCAATAATCCCCCCCATCCACGCAGTATTGCCGCAGGGGTGGGTTCAGTGTTGGTGAATGGCCAGCCAATAGCGGTTACCGGTAAGCCGGTCGATTGCGGAGGCGTCGTTATCGGATCTGGCAGTGGTCAGGCCGGCTGATAAGCGCGACAGAGAAGAGGATGGGTGATGACAGACAGTACGGGATTACAGTTTACGGTTAAGGTGGGCGCGCTGCCGCAAAACACCTTTGCCGTGGCGGCATTTGACTTGGATGAGCAGCTTAATACGCCGTTTTTGCTCAGCTTAGATTTAGCCAGTTTGCAACCGGATATCGATGCGGCAGACGTGTTGGAGCAGCCGTGCGAGCTGCTGATATGGTTTGATGGTGAGCTACAGCGCCGCGTGAACGGCGTGGTGAGTCAGTTCTCACAAGGTGATACCGGTTTTCGCCGTACTCGCTATCGCCTAGCGGTGCGCCCCGCGCTGTGGCGCTTATCGCTGCGCCATAACGCACGCATGTTTCAAGCCCTGACACCACAGGAAATCATCAGTATCTTGCTGCAAGAGGCAGGGGTGACTGATTATGCTTTTGCGCTCAAAGATAGCCATGCGCAGCGTGAATACTGCGTGCAATATCGCGAAACTGATCTGGCTTTTCTGGCGCGCTTAACTGCTGAAGAAGGGATGTGTTGGTATCACGAGTTTACCTCGGGCAAACATAGCGTGGTGTTTAGCGATCATCATGCCGCGTTGCAGCAAGGCCCCGCGCTGTTTTTCAATCTGGCTAATCAAGGTCAGCAACTCGGGCCGTTTGTGCGTCGCTTTCACTATGTGGAAGCGGTGCGTCCGGCGGAAGTTGAGCTCAAAGATTACTGCTTCAAAACGCCGGCTTACGCACTCTCTCATCGTCAGCAAGGCAGTGCTCTTGCGCATCAGCAAGACCACTACCAACATTTTGATTATCCCGGACGTTTCAAGCAAGACCCGAGTGGTAAAGCGCTGAGCGGTTATCGCCTTGATGCGCTACGCGCCGATGCTCTTCGGGGACAAGGTGAATCGAACGCGCCGCAGTTGCAACCCGGCATGGCCTTTACGTTAAACGAGCACCCGAATGCCAAATTCAACGTCGCGTGGCAAGTGGTTGGCATTCGCCATACCGGTCAGCAACCGCAAGCGTTGGAAGAAGAAGGCGGTAGTGAGCCAACACTGTATTACAACCAGTTTGCGGTGATCCCGGCGGACATGCCATGGCGTGGGTTGATGCCGCATAAGCCGATGGTTGATGGCCCGCAGATAGCGACCGTGGTCGGTCCGGCAGGTGAAGAGATCTATTGTGACAACTATGGGCGTGTACGGTTGCAGTTTCCGTGGGACAGATACGGCGCGAGTAATGAACAAAGTTCTTGTTGGGTACGTGTATCGCAAGAATGGGCCGGTGGACAGTATGGCGCCATGGCGCTTCCGCGCGTCGGGCATGCGGTGATTGTGTCATTTCTGGACGGCGATCCTGACCAGCCCATAGTGACAGGGCGAACCTACCATGCCACGCAGCGCCCAGTGTATCCGCTTCCACAACATAAAACGCGCACAGTGCTGCGGACGATGACTCATCAAGGGCAAGGGTTTAACGAGCTGCGCTTTGAAGATCAGGCTGGGCAGGAAGAGATCTATATCCATGGCCAGAAGGATCTGAACGCTCTTATTGAGCAGGATGCGGCTTGGCACATTACACATGATGAGCACTGCGCGATTGATAATGAACGCGTGACGCGGATTAAGGCCAATGATCACCTGACGGTTGATGTGCAGAAACGAGAGCACATCCAAGCTGATTACTCTTTGACCGTAGATACCAATATGCACCAAAAAGTGGGGCAATCCCTGTTGGTGGATGCAGGCACTGAAGTGCACATCAATGTCGGTGAGAAATTGGTATTAGAAGCTGGCTCGGAGCTGACGCTAAGTGGCGGCGGTAGCTTTGTGAAACTCGACCCAAGTGGCATCAAGCTGGTGGGCCCAGACATTAAGCTCAATGCAGGAGGAAGCCCGGGAGTGGGGGCGAGTTGGGCGGGGCAGGCTCCTGCTCTTCCTAAAGGCATTGGCGCGGAGAAGGCTCCAGAGCCGGTTGAGCTGATTAAGGCACTGCCTACGGAAGAGGCGATGGAGGCATTGCTCAAAGAACGGATGCTTAAAATGGATTATCAACCGTCAGTTTGATGGCTTACGTATAATATAGGGTTGAACAGTAAAGATGAAAATCGTCTACCCCATGCAGTTGGCGGGAGAGGGTACTCCCAAGGAAATTGCATCACTTGATGAGTTTATTAGCCAGCTCAATAAATTAAATAGTGGAACCTTCCCTATAGGACGTAATCGTATTTGGCATGGCGGAGTTCACCTCAGCGAAAAAGGGGGATGGCATTCAAGCGGTGCTGTTCGTGCTATTGCTGATGGAGAAATTGTTGCTTATCGTTTTGCGACTGAACCTGCTAAAGCAACGCGTAAATCTGAAGCTGGGGAGCCTGAGCACGAGATTGATTTGTATACCTCTCCTTCGTTTTGCCTAATTCGTCACCGCTATGAGGTGGGGGAGAAAAATAAAAACAGCTTAACTTTTTATAGCTTATACATGCATATAGCTTGTGAAAACAGCTATAGCGCTGAGCCTGAACGGTATGTAGTTGATGGTAATGACGTCTCTATTTATAAGGGATCTGCGGGGTTGCAGCTTAAGTCTGAAGATAAATTAGGCGTTGCGCGGAAAGGGGCTGAAGTTATTTTAGTGGATAGGAATAATTGGTCTGAGAGATACAACTTGCGCAATGAGCCTCAAATTTACCAATTGATGTGCTATGCCGAGCCCAAGGCCGGAGATCCTGAACTGTTTTATATTGCGGCAAAATATATCAAGGCCGAGTGTAAAATGAAACCTAACTGGCTGACTCCACCGGAAAGTAAGCCAGCTCGCTATACAGTACCTAATAATACATGGCTAAGAAAAACGGCGGACAGTACTGAAGAAAGTGCTGGAGTACCTGCCGGTAGTGAAGTTGTGTTGTTAGGTGAGCAACAGATGGTAACGATTAACGGTGGTCTCACTGATTTTCGTCAAGTTCAAGTGTTCAAAGTGGGGAGCGGAACCGTCAAGAATAGTGCTAATCAGGTGATGGCTAATGCTAGCAAGGGTTCGATTGGCTGGTTAGCAAAAAATAAATTCGGTGCGGCTTTAACCGCGGAATCTAGCATCCCGATTGAGTTTGATAAGGTTGTATTGCGCGATAGTAACCCAATAGCTGTCCAGGCTGGCGAGGTTATTGGCCATTGGGGTGAGCATCAAGTTGCAACGCTCAGTATGAGCGGATTTAGTATCGACCCTGATCAGAAGGCTGTGCACTTTGAAGTGTTTGTAGGTGAGAAAGATAAACGCGAAAAGCAAGAGCTTAACGATTGTATCCAGAATAAAGCACAGGTAACTGGAGGTCAGGATTATTTGGTTCTTAATAAGGATAAGGTTGTCACGTATCGTCTGATTAGCCATAAAAAACAATTAAGCTACGAGGCGCTAGCTAAATTTGGCCCATTAAACACTCCGTTGGCAGTAAAAAAAACTGATATTGTTACTCATGGAACGCAAAAGTTTGTTCGAGTGCGTGAGCGTGCAGCAGAAAAAGATGAGTTGGCTGGGGAGTTTGTCTTATTAGCGAGTGATGCGGAGTTACTCAGTCAACATGATTGGGGCAAGTTAGGGGTTAAACTCGTTGATGGTAGTAATGATCCTGATGGATTCTTAGATAAAGAAGATACAGAAGGCCAGGAAGGCGGCATTTTTTTTAGTACTCTTTATGACCGACTCATTATAGATAGAGATAATGACAATGTGCTGAGTGGCGATGAAATTAAGTCTGCATTAGCGGATGATGATTTGGCGAGCAAGCTGCGTCAGTTATTTATCAAACACGAAAGCGAATGGATAAAGCGCGAAAAAGGATGGCCTCGTCTTGAAAAGGAGTTAGCGAAGCAGCCTGAGCTGTATAAGTATGCAATGCAGGTACACAATAATATGGCTTGGGTTGAAGAAGCTAAGAGGATATTTGGTGGAAATAAAATGTGGTTTATTCATCCGGCAGGGATGATGGGGTTATTATCCCCGGAGCATTTAAATATCATAATGTGCCATAAATGTAAAAAAAATATATCACTGTCTTTTGAGTTTATGCGGTCATTCTCGCCATCATCTGTTTCTGATTCAAAACTTCATGATTTTATTGCTAGATGGAATGAGCATGCAATTGATTATGGCATTAACTCTTGTGAACAAGTCATCAATCTCTTGGGACAGGGGAAACATGAAACAAAACGATTTACAGCGTTCAGGGAATCTTTGGTTTATAGAAGTTACACAGCGGAGTCTTTATTCTCTATGGCTCCAACTGCCATCAACAATGGCTTCGCACGAAAAGGATTGAATTTATCAAGAAATGAGAAAATAGATTATATAAGACGCCATCTCTTGAATAATGATGCTGGATATGGGGAGCATGCTTTTGGAAGTAATGAGTTGCCAGGAAACGATTATAGAGGTCGCGGCCTGTTGCATTTAACGCATGCGGAGAACTATAGATTGTGCGCTATAGCAACAGGTTTAAATATATACTCTAATCCAGAGTTGGTTGAAAGTGATATGCCATCCATAGTGTTGTCAGGGTTTTGGTTTTGGAATTCAAAAAAATTAGGCTCTATCGCAGATAGTAATGTAAGTAATCTAGATAAAGTAAAGAAGATTACTAAGATTATAAATCCTGGACTAAAGGGCCTAGAGGAGCGAGTTGAATTTACAGAAGAAGCAAGAAAGCTTCATGTTAGGTTGTTTGGGGAGTGTGATAAATGATAATTTTATTTTTTCTATTTTTATTGTCGTTTCCTTGTGCTGCACAGTCAGAGTTCTCCATTCAGGGGGATGAAGGAAAACTGTTTTTCGTAGACCAGATTGATGATACTGTCGGCGATAATGTTATCGCGACATTTTTCGAAGATAATAATGGAAGGACGTATTTTGTTGATTATCTCCCTTATTTATCTTCTAAGGGTGAAGTACAAGATGTCTTTTATTTAAATACAGGGAAATTAACAAGTAGATACTTTGTTGTTCAACAATCACAAATAGACTCCGACACGGGAATGAATTGGCGAAATTATTTTAATGTTGTCGTATTTCATTATATTAATGGTAGGTTAGGTAAAGATGAAAAAATGACATCTTATTTTGGTTCTGGTGGGGATATTGTTAACCCTAGTGGTTCAAATAGCATAGTCTATTCCTTTCCATATAATGAAAAGAAAAAAATCATACAGGCAGTGTCTAAGCCAGCATTTGATTCGTGGATGAAAGGGGAAAGTGTAAAATTGAAAATAAAAGGGAAAAGTTATTTCTTTCCTGAACCGATGCCAATTAACAAAACTAAGTCTTATCTTGTAGAGGGTGATGTTGTTCTAAGGAAAAAACATGAGTCTGGTTGGGATTATGTTGTCTATAAATCAACTAAAGGTCGAGAATATTCTGGCTGGATGCTTTGCTCCTTAACAGGCAGTTGTTAAATAATACATGGGGCAATCCTAGATAACTAAGATGATCTAGGATTGTTCCATGAGGAAAAGTAGACTCAGTCAGTACAAGCAGGAGCGGTTACTTGAGCTGTTTATTGCAGGCTCCAGTGTTCGTATTGCCGCAGAGCTGGTTGGAGTCCACAGAAATACTGCCGCTTACTGTTTTCACTGACTCAGGGTATTGATAGCCGAGCACGTTGATAAGCACACTTGGTTTGAGGTAGTGACGCCAACTTAGTGGTAATTATGGGTATTGGATTTGGCGGCATAATGGCGGGGTTTACAAAAAGTTTAATGCCCGCGGAGATATAAATATTCTTGTTGATAATGGAAAAATAACGTTGGGTTAATATCTTTAGCTGTTAATGGTTGCGAGAGCGGACTTGCAGAGAGAGAATTACTTATCAAGAATAAAAAGTATATGGGGGTTGTTATAATGCTATCTAGGTGGTCGGGTGTCTATTTTTCTATTTTTATTTTAACTCCTTTTTTTGTGATGGCTCAGGTATGTACAGCAGAAAAATGTGATGGAGTTAAATTACCTAGCGTAGTAACTACATATATAGATCAAGGGTATTCTGAGATAAGAATATTGGACATTCTAAATAAAAGTACTTAATACTAACTAGTGCTGGAGATGTAAATAAGTGTTCTGTTTTATTTGAGGTAAAAGCAGACGTTGTTGATGAAGTTCCCATCAAATTCGGTGATGGAAAAATTTGTAACCTGTCTGTTGTTGGCAAGTATGTGACTAGCTCGTGGCGTGATAAAGGTATGTGGAATGAGGATGTGTATGAGATAGCCCATGATGGGAAATGGCATTTTCTTTTCAAAGATGAGTGTGTAGGCTGTCAGCAAGTAAAGCGAAGTTTATTTAAAAATGGTCAGTTATATAAAACACAGTTGCTATCTGATAGTGTTGACTTTTCTTCTAGAAAAGAACTTTCAGGTAAGGTTAACGTTGCAAAGGCATTTTTGTATGCTGCTCCAGATGATAAAAATAAGCTTAAGGCGTACCTTATTGAAGGTGATGTTTTTATGCTAATAGATATGTCTGATGATGGTGAATACTATAAGGTAGAGTATAAATCTTTATCTGGTAAAACTAGTTTTTATTGTATTCGGGCGGATGACTTTTTATTAAATTAAAAGCTTTAGGTGCGATGGTGAGACTCTATTTTAATCTCTAACTGATATATGGTGGATTTTCTGTGACTGTAGTCTCAGATTTATGTGTCTAGTTGAGGGTTTTATTTACCACTCATCTCCGCTTACAAAAGGTAACCTGCTGTTAATTTCGATGCTTTGTGGAGAGAAAAAAGTCAGTCTACTGTTTTGGCATCTGTGAGGTTAAGAGAAAAACGGAGTTCCTTATGAAGACCACGCTGCTTGCTGCGTTGATGACAGCGCTGTTTGCTGGACAGGTGTCCGCTTGTACCACCATTTTGGTGGGGAATCAGGCGTCGGCGGATGGCTCATTTATTGCGGCGCGTAATGAAGATTATTCCGCGACCAATGCCAAACACATGGTGATCCATCCGGCGGCACATCATCAGAAAGGGGTTTTCAAAGCACACGGTAATGATTTTACCTATCCGTTACCGCAAGAGGCGCTGAGCTATACCGCAATCCATGATTTTGATACGCAAGATAAATCCATGGGCGAGGTGGGCTTTAACTCTGCTGGCGTGGGAATGACGGCGACCGAAACTATCTATAATGGTCAACCGGTGCTGAAAGTTGATCCGTATGTGGAAAAAACGGGGATCACCGAAGACTCGATCCAAACCGTGATTTTGCCGCGGATCCATTCTGCACGTGAAGGCGTGGAATTGCTGGGAAAAATTATTGAGCAGCAAGGGGCGGGTGAAGGTTTTGGGGTGGCGTTTGTTGACCAGCACGATCTCTGGTATCTGGAAACCGGCAGTGGCCACCAGTGGATGGCTACTCGTTTGCCTGCGGATCAATATTTTGTCTCGGCTAATCAGGGCCGGTTGCAAAAATACGATCCGAAAGATACGGCAAACTATTTAGGCTCACCAACCTTGATTAGCTTTGCTGAGCAGCATGGTTTGTATAATCCACAGCAAGGGCCGTTTAATTTCCATCAGGTGTATTCACAGGATGTCGAAAACGATCTGACTTATAACTATCCTCGGGTTTGGACTTTACAGCATATGTTCAATCCGGAGCTGAAAACCACCATTACCGATGGCAAAAACTTCCCAGTATTCCTAAAACCGGCGCAGAAGATCTCGGTCGCGCAGGTTGAACAGGCGCTACGTAATCACTACCAAGGCACCAAACACGATCCGTATGCGAACAATAATCCAGCAGAGCCATATCGCCCGATTGCTGTGTTCCGTACACAAGAGTCGCATATTTTGCAGGTTCGCCCGAACTTACCAAAAGCCATTGGTGAGGTGGAGTATGTGGCCTACGGAATGCCAGCGCTGAGTGTGTACGTGCCGTATTACCAAGGTATTCAGCACTATTTGCCAGGTTATGATAAAGGCTCCGATCAGGCAGATAATGAATCGGTAAACTGGAAATACCGCAAACTGCAGACGCTGGTGATGCAAAACTACAACGCGTATGCTCCTGATGTGCAACGCGCTTATAAAGCGTTCGAAGAACAAACCGCTGCGCAGCAAGCAGCGATGGAGCAAGAGTATCTGAAGCTCTATAAAACCGAGCCTGCTAAAGCGCAACAAGTGCTGCAAAAGTTTGAAGATAAAACCATGCAAGCGGCGCTTGATTTAACCGATAAATTGACCAATCAGGTCTTTACTAAAATGACCCATGACACGGATATGAAGTACCACTTCGAGGGGGCGTGATCCGCGGTTATGAGTGTTTGATGTGAATTAATGCAGAAAAGCGGTGCTGAGCACCGCTTTTTTTGTGTCCGAAAGGCGGAGATGAGAGCGTGGCTTACTCTTCAATACGTAAACCGTAGGTTTTGAATTTCTCCAGCACCACAGCGATCTCTTCGTCTGACAGCACCGGCACAGGATCGGTAATTGCCAGTGTCGTGAGATAAAGGCGCGCTAATACTTCGACTTCATGTGCTAGCCACAGGGCCTTGGTTAGGTTTTCTTCGCAGGCGATCAGTCCGTGATGTTGTAGCAAGGTCGCTTTACGGTATTTCAGTGCTTTAATGACATGCTCAGACAGCTCCCGTGTGCCGAAGGTGGCGTAAGGCGCACATGGAATGCTGTTGCCGCCAGCGGCGGCAATCATGTAATGAATCGCTGGGATCGGGCGGTTGAGAATAGATACCGCTGTGCAGTGGATGGCGTGGTTATGCACCACGGCATTGGCATCAGGGCGTGTTTGATAGGCGGCCAGATGGAAGCGCCACTCACTCGATGGCAGCTTACCGGCTTCATGTTGGCCATTGCCATCAATATAGACAATATGATCTTCGGTCAATTGCTCGTAAGGAATGCCGGTTGGCGTGATCAGCATACCATCACGATAACGTACGCTGACGTTACCGGCAGTTCCCTGATTCAGACCCAGTCGGGTCATCTCCAGACAAGTAGCAATAATCTCACGAGCCAGTGTTGCTCTTTCCATGCGGTACCCCTTTTACGACGAGCGTCATCTATGTTCGGTTATATTCAATCAGTGATAGGCCATGCCGGATCACCGGTGCCGGTCTTGTGTGTGCGCTGGCGCGAAATAAAGCGATTTGGCAATACGTGACAATCGCGCCAGATGAAAGCGTTAACGATTACTGTGTTTCGATATTTCGTTTTGGATTTTAATTTCGATAACTCGTTAAATACGTCTGCTTCTTTATACCCATATCTATCTGTGAGTCTCGATAGAGGCAGTGAGTAAATCGTTGTTGAGTTATCTTCAGCTTAATATCGTTTGAATTGAATTTTTCGCGTTTATTTTGTGACATTCATCAATAGGAATCACTTTCTTTAAAGTAAACCCTATGTTTAATCGGGGGTTATTTTGTCCGTTTGTTTTGTTGGGTCGCTAAAACGGGCATTAAATATGTACGTGGCTGTATGAATGACCGTTTTTGATTATTACGCGCTTATTCGGTCATGATGTATTTGGTATTTGTGTTTTTTCTTTAGGGAACGAATCAAACGGGCAGCGGTTTATGTGGCGATAAAGTGATTAATTTCACATTTTAACCCGATGATAGGAGGCGATGTGAGCCCAGTCATATTTTATTCGTGTTAGGTCTTTAAATTAATTGTCAGCAACACCCGCAAGCAGAAAGAAAAGCTAAATCCGAGTGAGGATTTTTTATCGCACGGATTGTTAGATCGCGAATTTTTTTATGGCATCACTAGTGTGGTGTCATAAATAAATCAGATTGTGTGATTTAACAGCGATGTGATGAGGCCTGAATCAGGATTATGAAAAAATCAGGTAAGAAGCGTATTACAGGTAGCAAACTCTGTGGCATAACAGCGCTGTTATCTGGCTGATGTTACTGAGCTTGTTGCTTACGCTTGGCGTTGAGAGGTCGGCTTAATCTGCTCTTAGCGTAGCGCTGAAAATGGGCCAATGACGTTAATTTGCAGCGCATTATGGTGGGCGAATGGCTATTCATCCACAGGCGTATTCTGGCGTCAGTAGTAGAAAGAATAATGCATTGCATTGCGACCAATTCCTTCTGAACTGCGGGACATCCCTACAGTCATGTTCCTGATTATTGCTCGGTTTGACCGTAATAAATAACAGCATGACATAAAAATAATGATGCCCTACCCGATAACCAATGGAGTGTTAGCCATGTCAGAAATAACGACCAAAAGCACGGAGGCTGCGGACATTATTGCCGGTAATGCACCGTCAGCCGAGGTGGTGCCTAAGAATATTCTGATCCCGTTTATATTACTGACCAGTTGTTTTGCATTGTGGGGACTGGCCAATAATATGACCGATGTGCTGATTGCACAGTTTCGAAAAGTATTTACCTTGACGGATATGCAATCTGGTTTAGTGCAGACAGCTTTTTATGGTGCCTATTTTTGTCTGGCTTTACCCGCTGC
Source organism: Plesiomonas sp. ZOR0011 (assembly GCF_000800945.1). Taxonomy (NCBI): domain Bacteria; kingdom Pseudomonadati; phylum Pseudomonadota; class Gammaproteobacteria; order Enterobacterales; family Enterobacteriaceae; genus Plesiomonas; species Plesiomonas sp. ZOR0011. Next base: position 16,105 of record NZ_JRKB01000026.1, on the reverse strand, counting down.
ACTCTTTATTAAACGATTCAGCTATAAAGCCGGCGTGCTATTAGGCCTCGGATTATTTTGTACTGGCGCATTGTTATTTTATCCCGCCAGTCAAATTATGGAGTATGGCCCATTCCTGATGGCGCTGTTCGTGCTGGCCGGTGGCTTATCGATTCTGGAAACCAGTGCCAACCCCTACATTATTGCGATGGGGCCACAAGAAACGGCCACTCGCCGTTTGAATCTGGCGCAATCGTTTAACCCAATAGGCTCTATCACCGGAGTCTTGATCGGTAAGTTCTATATTTTGTCGCAACTGCACCCCGCAACCGATGCTGAGCGTGCGGCCATGTCGCCAGAGGCGCTCGGGTCTATCCAGTCGGCTGAATTGTCGGCGGTGATGGGGCCGTATGTGGTGGTGGCGCTGGTCATCATGCTGGTGTGGCTGGCCATTGCGTTTACTCGCATGCCGGTGGCCAGTGATACCGGTGGCAGTGACCAGAGCCTGAAGAGCAGCTTTGGGCGCTTGCTGGCCAAGAAATACTTTGTGCGCGGTGTGCTGGGGCAATTTTTCTATGTCGGCGCGCAGATTGGTTGTTGGTCTTACACCATCCGTTACGTGATGACGGAAATGGGTGGTAACGAGGCGGATGCATCTACCTATCTACTGGTGTCGATCGTGCTGTTCTCGGCCTCACGTTTTGTGTGTACCGCCATGATGAAGTTTATCTCACCTGCGGTGCTGTTGGGGTTACTGGCTTCTCTGGCGTCACTCAGTTTACTGCTGGTGATGTTTGTGGGCGGGATGACCGGCATTTATGCGTTGGTTGCGGTATCTGCTTGCATGTCTTTGATGTTCCCTACCATTTTCGGTTTGTCAGTGCACGGCCTGGGTAAAGACACTCAGTTTGGTGGCAGCTGCTTGATTATGGCCATTTTGGGCGGCGCGGTACTCACAGCGATTATGGGTCAAATCTCCGATATGGCCGGGATCCGGATGGCGTTTGTTATCCCGATGCTGGGCTTTATCTACCTGATTCACTTTGGTTTTAAAGGCCACAAGGCCTAAGAGGGAAGGGGCCTGCCGGTCAGGCCTTTTCTTGAGACGCATTAACAATCATTTTCATAACGCGATTCTGACAGCAGGCCGGCCAAGGCCGCCCTGACTTGCTTAGCCGATTACATGAGGTAACCCGATGAAAACGAAATTAAGTCTGCCAAAAGTAGGGATCCGTCCGGCGATTGATGGCCGCCGCATGGGGGTGCGTGAATCACTGGAAGAGCAGACCATGAGCATGGCACACGCCACCGCAGCACTGATCAGTGAAACGTTGCGCCACCCTAGCGGTGAGCCGGTTGAGTGTGTGATTGCCGATACCTGTATTGCTGGGCTGGCCGAATCCGCGGCCTGTGAGGATAAATTCAGCCGCCATAATGTGGGCCTGACTATTACCGTGACGCCGTGCTGGTGCTACGGCAGCGAAACTATCGATATGGATCCGCAGCGCCCGAAAGCCATTTGGGGCTTTAACGGCACTGAACGGCCGGGGGCGGTCTATCTGGCCGCGGCGCTGGCGGCGCACAGCCAAAAAGGGATCCCAGCCTTTTCGATTTATGGCGAAGATGTACAAGATGCTGGCGATAACAGCATTCCGCAGGATGTGCAGGACAAACTGCTGCGCTTTACGCGCGCGGGTTTAGCGGTGGCCGCCATCAAGGGCAAGAGCTATCTGTCGCTGGGCGGTGTTTCGATGGGGATCGCCGGTTCAATTGTCGATCATGATTTCTTTGAGTCTTGGTTGGGGATGAAGGTGCAGGCGGTGGATATGACCGAACTGCGTCGCCGTATTGATCAGGGCATTTATGACGAAGAAGAGTTGGCGTTGGCGCTGTCATGGGCGGATCGACACTTCCGCTATGGGCCGGATCTGAATAACGAACAATATCGCCGTTCGCCGGAAGATAACTACCAGGTGCTGCGCGAAAGTCTGCTGATGGCGATCTGTATCCGCGACATGATGCAGGGCAATCCGAAGTTAGCCGAAAAAGGATGGGGTGAAGAGGCGCTGGGGTATAACGCAGTGGCCGCCGGTTTTCAAGGTCAGCGTCACTGGACCGATCAATACCCGAATGGCGATACCGCCGAAGCGTTGCTGAACAGCGCGTTTGACTGGAATGGGGTGCGTCAACCGCTGGTGGTGGCGACCGAAAACGATAGCTTAAATGGCGTCGCGATGCTGTTTGGCCATCAGCTGACCGGTACGGCGCAAGTGTTTGCCGATGTTCGGACGTATTGGTCACCGGAGGCGGTGCAGCGTGTAACTGGCCAACCGCTGACCGGTCTGGCGGAAAACGGCATTATCCATCTGATCAACTCCGGCTCGGCAGCGCTGGATGGAACCTGTCGTCAGCAAGATGCGGAAGGGCGTCCCACTATCAAGCCGCATTGGGAGATTAGCCAAGAAGAAGCGGATGCGTGCTTGGCGGCGACCGAATGGTGTCCGGCGATCCACGAATATTTCCGTGGCGGCGGCTTCTCTTCTCGCTTCCTGACCCGCGGTGGCGTGCCGTTTACCATGAGTCGCGTCAACTTAATCAAAGGGGTTGGGCCGGTTCTGCAAATTGCCGAAGGTTGGAGCGTCGAGCTGCCGGATGAGATGCATGACATTCTGGACAACCGCACCAATGCCACTTGGCCGACCACCTGGTTTGTACCGCGGCTGACTGGGCAAGGGCCATTCCGCGATGTCTATTCGGTAATGGCAAACTGGGGTGCCAACCACGGTGTGCTGACGGCCGGACACGTGGGCGCTGATTTGATCACATTGGCCTCTATGCTGCGCATTCCGGTTTGCATGCATAACGTGGCCGACGAAGCGATTTATCGTCCATCCTCGTGGGCGGCGCATGGCATGGATAGCGAAGGCCAAGATTATCGCGCCTGCAGTAACTACGGTCCGCTGTACAAATAAGGGCTTTCCTTTGCGCTTACGTTGAAATTACCTCAGTGGGCGGCTATGCCGCCCACATTTGCCAAGGAGCCTGTATGACTCATGATGTGGTTTTGGTTCTGGATTGCGGTGCGACCAATGTCCGAGCCATTGCGGTTGATTCACGCGGTAATCGGCTGGCGCAGGCAGCGGTCGCCAATGCCAGCGCACCGGGAGCGGAAAATCCCGATTGGCATGTGTGGTCTTTAGATGCCATTTTGCAGCGTTTTACGGATTGTTGTCGGCAAATCATGCCCCAGCTACAAGGGGCGCGAATTCATGCGCTGACGGTGACCACGTTTGGCGTTGATGGTGCATTGGTGGATACCAAAGGGCAGATGTTGTATCCGGTGATCAGCTGGAAATGTCCACGCACGGTGGCCGAGATGGAGCAGGTGGCGCGCTATATTGATGCGACGCAGCTGCAAACCCTGTCAGGGATTGGGCAGTTCAGTTTCAATACGCTGTACAAACTGCTGTGGTTTAAGCATCACCGCCCTGATGTCCTCGAACAAGCGCATGCGTGGCTGTTTATCTCTTCCCTCATTAATCAGCGTTTGACCGGTGAATTTACCACCGATCGCACTATGGCGGGCACCAGCCAGTTATTGGATGTACGCAGCGAACGTTTCAGTGACGAAATTTTGCAGCGTACTGGCCTGCGCAGTGATTTATTCCCGCGTATGGTTTCCGCCGGAGAGGTGGTTGGGGCATTGCTCCCGCAGATGGCTGAGCAATTGGGCATACCGGCGGGGATCCCAGTGATTTCAGCGGGCCACGATACTCAGTTTGCGCTGTTTGGCTCCGGCGCTGGCTTAGATCAACCGGTCTTATCCTCCGGTACCTGGGAAATTTTGATGGTGCGCACGCCGAATGTGAACACGGCGCTGTTACCGGCACATGCTGGTTCAACGTGCGAGCTAGATAGCTGTGCGGGGCTGTTTAATCCGGGCCTGCAGTGGTTGGCCTCTGGCGTTTTGGAGTGGGTGCGGGAGTTATATTGGCCGCAAATCGCACGGTCAGATGCTTATCCACAAATGATGGCTGAGGCGGCGGCGGTAGCGCCTGGTTGTGACGGGTTGGTGATGGACAGCGGCCTGTTGTCGGCCAAACGGCAAGCGGGTTGGCGCGGCGCGTCACTGAATACCCGTCGCGGGCATTTTTATCGGTCGGCGCTGGAAAGTTTGAGTGGGCAATTGAGCCATAACTTGAACGTGTTGCAAACCATTGGAGGGTTTACTGCCGAGAGTTTGCTGTTGGTAGGCGGCGGCAGCCGTAACAGCCTGTGGAATCAAATCAAGGCCGATATGCTCGGGTTGCCGGTGCGCGTGTTAGATAATGCCGAAACCACGGTGTCGGGGGCGGCGATGTTTGCTTGGAGTGGCGCGGGACATTTTAGCTCACCAGAGCGGGCGCGTGCAGAAGTGGCGCTGACCTATCATGAGTACTTGCCAAGTGCGCAGCAGGCGCAGTACCACGCGTGGCGTGAACAGCTGGCGAGTCAAACCGAATGTGAGAGTGAATTATGCTGAAAAATATTTCGCCGTTAATTTCACCAGATTTACTGAAAGTGCTGGCGCAAATGGGGCACGGTGATGAGATTATTTTTGCCGATGCACACTTCCCGGCCCACAGCATGGGCCCACAAGTGTTACGTGCCGATGGCGTGAGTGTCAGTGATTTGCTGGCGGCCGTGATCCCACTGTTTGAGCTGGATAGCTATGCCCCGCCGTTGGTGATGATGGCCGCTGTCGAAGGGGATAGCCTCGATCCGCAGGTGGAGTTGCGTTATTTGCAGGCGCTGGCCGGCGCCGATGCGCGGCAACCGCTACCGCCGGTGCAGCGCATTGATCGTTTTGCCTTCTATGAGCGAGCACAACGGGCCTTTGCGATCGTAGTCACAGGAGAGTGTGCCAAATACGGCAATATCCTGTTAAAGAAAGGCGTGACCCAGTAATCTTGCCCTGCTGCCGCCTGCGAGGTGTGGGCGGCCTTGTGCAGGAGGCAGGATGAAAAGCGAACGCCATCAGGCTATTGTGCAGTTATTGGCACAGCATGAAACACTGTCTACCGAGGCGCTGGCGCAGATGCTGGCAGTCAGCAAGGAAACCATTCGTCGCGACTTGAATGTGTTGCAGAAACAAGGGCGCATTGTGCGCCGTCATGGCCGCGCGGCCGCCATCGGATTGGGTAATCAAGACAGTGGTGATCCGTTTAGCTCCCGTCTAAAAAGTCATTTCTCCAGTAAAGCCGATATCGCCCGCCAAGCATTGTCATGGATTGAGCCGGGGATGGTGATTGCGTTAGATGCCAGCTCGACTTGCTACTATTTAGCGCGGCAGTTACCGGATATTGATATCACGGTATTTACCAATAGCGTGCGTATTTGCCAAGAGTTAGCGCGTTGTCAGCATATCCGCCTTATCAGCTCTGGTGGTGTGCTGGAACGCAAATATGCCTGCTATGTTAATCCGGCCATTCTCTCCCAATTACGTCATCTGGAGATCGATCTGTTCATTTTTTCCTGTGAAGGGATTGATGCGCAAGGTGAGCTGTGGGAGTCCAATGCCTACAACGCCGATTTTAAATCTTTGTTGCTTAAGCGCGCGTCACAATCATTGTTGCTGAGTGATAAAAGCAAATTTAATCGTGCGGGTGAAATTCGGATTGGTTCGCTGGCAGACGTCACGCAAGTCATAAGTGACACTTAGTGTGTAATTTTATGTTTACGCTTTGCTGCCATTAGTCAAGCACTATTGTGTGTGGTATCGATTGTTCTGCGTGCTCAAGTTCAAAAAAATGAGAAATATATTTCGTCTAAAAAATAAACAATGAGTTCTATTTATAGCGCTTTATTGTGATACATTATGTGTTATCAAAACATCGTATGAAATAAAATGACGGAATATTGTCAGCATTACGTTCCACATCAAATGTATGCTTATTCACCTCGTTTTACATCGAATTTTCGTTATGGTATACCTTCCCTTGCATCTGCGGGATGTTATTTAAAATGCCCTTATATAAAACGAAGATAATTATAAATGTTAAACAACATTCTCTTTAAATATAAATATAGAGAAATGGAGTTCGGAGTCATCGCGCAACCAATAATTGAAAATAGGACTAAGAAAGTCAGTTCTTTTGAATTACTTTCACGAAGTATCGCCATTGATTGCGTGGACAGCTTCTTCGGAACCCTTTCGGCCTCTGATGTGACAAAAGTTAGCTGCATTCAAATGAACCAGGTTGCTGATCTTTTATCGGTCAGTAATAAAGGTGATAACCTGCGTGTACATGTGAATATTCATTACAAAACGCTATTTAATGCCGATTTTATAAAGTTGGCCAAAAAAATAAAATGGGTTAATTTTGCCTTTGAGATTAATGGTTTTGAATGTGATGCGGAACAGCTAATTAAATTAAAAAACGCCTTTAAAATAATTCAATCTTTTGGTCATGAAATATGGTTGGATGATCACGGCGTCAATAATGCGACAGTCAGCTTGTTACTCGACTTACCTTGGGATGGGGTAAAGATCGATAAAGAGATTGTCTGGCGTAGTTCGCAAGAGCAACTCTGTGCCTTAGTGCATTGCTGCAAATGTTATGCAGGCAAAGTGACGCTAGAAGGGGTGGAGGATGAGTATCTGCAAGACTTGTCGGTGTATGCAGGATCAGATTTTAGCCAAGGCTTTAATTGGCGCTTGTTAAATAAGGGCTTTTTTATGCAAGAAAGCCCTCTGCTGCTCGAAGCGTGACGCCATGACTGCGCTACAAGCTCGACTCCGAGTGGATGTGTTGCTTGTGGCTACCATGCGGATTGTTACGACGAGTTGTGATTACTAGTGATAAATTCGCCGATCAATGTTGTACGGCTTACGCGTAAGCCGTGCTTGCAACGGTAATGGATGGCTGCAAGTCGGCACTTTTAAGTTTAAATGTGCAGCCTTGCGCGATCAGTTCGGCGCGATTTTTCAAAATGATCGGCGCATGTGCCGGTTGCTGATGATGCTCATCATCAAAGCTGACTTGCATCCGCTCCAGTGCGTAATGCATCAGCGGCATGCGCTGGGTTAACAACAAATGTCCGTCGTCCATCGCGTAATCGGCGGCAATAATGGCTTGTTGTCCGGCGCTCAGATGTGGATTGGGGATAATCTCGGCCGTAACCAAGGTGTTCCATTCGACATCGTGCTCGCGGCCATGCTCGGAGGCATCCAGCAAATCCGGTTCACCGCGAAAGCGGCTCATCACAAAATCCAAATACTCGCCTTTTTTCTCGCAATACGCGCGCACATGCCAGCGGATCCCATCATAGACCAGAGTGTGCGGCACGATATTGCGTCCGCTTTCCTCTTCTGAGCTGAGTGACACATAGTTCACATCCACCCGTAACTGACCGCGTGCTGCTTGCACCAACCCGCGCACAATCACCGGATCGACATGGCGAGTGGGGACATCCAGCATCTCGATATGGCCGTAGCGCAAATCCAGCAGCGGGAGTGTCAGTAGCGCTTGTTGCTGCGATTGAACGGCGTGCTGTTTTTCGCGGTGCAGCAGCGTCAGGTATTCATCAACCTTTCCTTGGCTAAACTGCGGTTTAAATTCGGCGGTTGGGCGATAACCTTTTAGGGAGTGGTCATACTCTAACCCTTGCGGAGCAAAATCATTTTTATAGCGGTTGATGTCCCGTGAGGCCTGCTGGCGACCAATATTAAAGGCGGTACACAGGTGGTTGGTAGTCAGGCGACCTTCCCACTGCAGGACAATCTCTAGCAGACGAAAGCGTAGCGTCTGATCCCAAGTTAGCTCCGTGCTCATGCGGTGTGCTCCAAAATGCGACATGTTGATGTAGCCAGTATCGGCATGACTACACAGGCTACATATACTGACAGGGTGAACAGGGCACGTCAAAAATATGTGACGATGGGTTTTGTTAGAGGGCGTCAAATTGACCATACTGAATCGAGCGTCCTTAACACACCTTCGTATCTTCATCTGCTTAAGGAGTGAGCCTATGTATAGCCGACATGCACAACAACGGATGCAGCAGCGCGGCATTTCGAGTCAAGCCGTGGAGTGGTTGCTGGATTTTGGTCATGCTGATTATCATCGTGGACGGGAGATTTTCTTCTGGAGCCGCAAGAGCTTGGCGCGCCTCGCGCAACAGACCAGCATCAGTCACCAGCAGTGTCAGCGTTTACGCCGCCACTATCTGGTGCTGGATGATGGGGAGATAGTGACGGTCGGTCATCGCACGACCCATTTTAAGCGCGACCGCCACTAGTTACCCGCCCATGGCCTGCGGAGCTCGGCGTGCGCATTTTGCCGATGCCTTACGTGGATGGCTCTGGCGTGGATAACTTTGGCGTAGATGATTCAGGCAGATAGCGTGATGCTAAGCGGACCTTGCGCCGGACAATCAATCGTAATCTGCTGCCAATCGCGGATGATCGCGCGGACATCTGGATGTTGTTTTTGCTGTCCGCCGACTTGAATCACCTGACAACCGGCTTGCAAAGCGCTGGTGATCCCTGCATGGGCGTCTTCAAAGACTAAGCAGCGTGCCGGTGCTAGGCCGAGGCGCGCTGCGGCCAGTAAATAGGGCTGCGGATCGGGTTTGCCATGAGCCACATCTTCTGCGCCAATCAGCAAGGCGGGTAAAGGTAAGTCGGCGCTTTGCAATCGCTGACGCGCCAACGGATGGCTGGCGGACGTTACTAGCGCCCAGCGCGAGGGTGGGAGGCGTTGCAGCCATTCACGACAACCGGCGATGGCGTGCACGTCGGTGGTTAGGCTGAGCTCCAGCGCATCAAGGCGCGCTGCTTCGGCGGCAATGTCCAAATGAGGGGCAATCGCTAGGATCACCTCTTGCGCGCGCTGGCCATGGCATATCGCCAGTACCGGCTCTGGCGCTAAAACGTGCCATTGACACCATTGTCGCCAGACCTTTTCTACCTCTGTGGTGGATTGTACCAGCGTGCCATCCATATCCAGCAGTAATGCCTCGGCCTGCAGTTGTAAGTACTTCATGCGATCACCTGTACGGGCGCAGGATGACCATTTTTGCTGCGAGCGAGACGGGTGGTCAGGACTTGCAGCTGCGCGTGCTGGTCATAACAGTCTAACGCCTGCCGGCTGTCTGTGGCGCGAATGGTGACCGGCCCGACAATAAAGCCTTGGCGTAATAAACTGACCAGCAGCTCACCGGTTTCTGGTGCCTCGAGGGGTTGGGCGATCACCAGAGGCTCTTTGATTAAAAACAAAAATGTTTGGCTACTCTGTGCAGGGCGCAGCAGTCGGGATTCGGTGGATGTCGGCATAGGAGAACCTCGTTAGATAACGAAATAATTCACTGAACGCAAAGTGATGCATCGTGATGAATACAGTGTTGTCCCGCGCGGATGAGACTATTAGAACAAGTCAGTTAGATGATTTATAATTAATAAATCGCCAATTTCGATAACTAAATGGAATGAAATTCGATCTTCGACAGCTACAGGCTTTTGTCACTGTGGCGCAAACAGCCAACTATCGCGCCGCCGCCGAGCGCTTATTTATCACCCAACCTGCGCTTACCAAGCAGATCCAGGTGTTAGAGCAGACTCTTGGTTGCACCTTATTTCATCGTGGCCGACATGGTGCGGAGTTGACGGCGGTGGGTCGTCAGCTGTTGGTGCAGGCTCAGGCGTTGATTGAGCAGGCGAGTGAGTTCGAGCGTCATGCGTTGGCGTTGGCCAAAGGGCTGGCCGGTCAGTTACGCATTGGTTTTGGCTTGTCGAGTTTTGTGTTGGCGCCGTCATTGGTGGCGCGTTTTAAGCAGCAGGCACCGGATGTTATGGTGCATTTGCAGGATATGCCATCGGCGGTGCAGCAGGAAATGCTGCTCTCTGGTCAGTTGCAACTGGGCTTTATGCGCCGGCCATGGGGCACCACCTTGAGCGAGCATCGTTTGCTTAGTGATCGTCTGGTGCTGGCCGTGCCGACCAGTGTAGTGGGGACGGATCCGGCTGCGTTTGATGTGCCGGCGGCGCTGGCCAGTCAGCCATTGCTGCAGATGGTAGGGCGTCGTTGTCCGGGCTTGAGTCAGCAAATTGCTAATTTCTTGGGCGCTAACCGCTTAACTGGAGTGATTCAAGAAGCCGAGGATATCCAAACGCTGGTGGCTTTGGTGGCGGCGGGGATTGGTAGCGCGATTTTACCGCATAGCGTCAGTTTTATAGCAGGATCGGCAGTCACCTTGTTTCCGTTGACTGGGCCGCATTCTCGCTGGGAAATCAGTTTGGTGTGGAATCCGGCGTTGGCCGATCCGCTGCGTGACCGGTTTGTCGCGCTTGCCACTTCGCACTATCCGCAGCCGGTGCATGCCGTGTGTGAGTCAGCGCCGCAATAACAGCGGGGTAATAAACGCGGTGGTTGATGTGGTTGGTTCGGTGGATAAGTGAGCTATAAAGCCATTATTGTATTATTTTAAACATTGGCGCTTATTACTTCATCAGCATGATTTACGCCAAAACTCCTTATCGTCATTTATATGGCGTTAATCTTCGCATTCTCCGTCAGTAAATAGTCATTTCATATTGAGAGTGAATATTCCATTGCTATTTTGCTTGCCATTTATTTGACTGTTTTCTTGGCTATTCATCTTACTATTTCCGTAAATTGAACTGTCATTAACAAGTGCTATTTTTAAGTGTCGAGATATTTATTTAGCAAATAGTGTGAATCTACGAGCATAAGAAATCTGTTTGTTGTATTGGCGCTATTTTTTATGACATTATCATGCCCGCTTATTGAAGCGGCTCCTCTTGAGTCTCTTGAGTGCTGTTTTAAATCGGATTATTCATGTGATAAATAAATTATCTCGGTAAGGGATAGGTAATTAGTCATATAAATTATCTGTGGCCGTGCAAACAACAGTAAATAATCATATGTATGATGTCAGTGAGGCTAGATATTCCATCGGCTATAGGGTGTTGGTTTTGTGTATATCGACAGTTTATTTAGGTTGATGTGCGGTTATAGGGCGCGGCCATGAATTGCATGATTAAATACACGATGAAACCACAGCAATAACTAATGCTCTAGCGTACTGACTCTCTGACTTATAGGGTTAATCACCGCTCAAGGCGGTAATGTGATTATTCGTTTAGGCAGCCTTATATCATACCTATTTAAATGGCATGCCGCGGCTGTCTACTCGTTTACGTTTAAGCTGAATTTGGGCTAATGCCACACGTTAGGTTGAGAATGAAACAATACGGTTATATCGCTTCGGCAGTCTGTCTGCTTATTTTATCTGGCTGCAGCACCTCGACGAAAAACAGTGTGGCGGCAAGCATTGCTGAGAGTCAGGTACAAAAAATTAATCAAAGCCTGCCGGCAAAAGCGGCCGGTTATACGTTGGTCTTTGCACAGCAGCAGGGCGCGGAAATTGGTTTGACCTTGGTGGCGGATAATCAAAGTGCTGCGCGTATGAGCCCGAGCGCTGTGCTGGCTGGTTATCAGCAAGGTTTATGTAGCGATCCGACGGTACGAACCTATTTGGCGAAAGGGGTGAGCTACCGGCTGCAGGTGAATAATCTGCAAGGGAGCAGCCTGCAAGCGGCACACCTCACGGCAGCACAATGCGCGAGTCAGTCTTATGCCCGCGCGGTTAACCGCGCCGGTGAATGATTTTCTGAACATGACGAGTGGAACGAGCAGGGCGCGCCATGACAGCTTATCGACGGTTTAAGTTGCCCATTGCTCCGAGGCGTGGGGCATGGCGTGTACAGGGGCGCCGTATATCGGTGCGCGTGTGCTGTGGCTTTTTGCTGCTACCGGCCAGTTTGTTGACGGTAGGGGCGATCAGCTACTCGCTGTGGCAAGCGCTGACGTTCGATCCGGTTGCGATCAGCGTAAGTTCGCCAAGGCACGATGCGGCTCTGTCTGCGAATACAGCATCTGCAACAGGCAGCGCTGATGCCGAGTCGCTAAATTGGCAGCGGGTAGCCCAGCAACATTGGTTTGGGCGTCCCGCACCGGTAACGGCTGTGACGCCACCTCCGCCTGCCGTCTTAAAAGAAACGCCGTTAAAACTGGTGCTGCGCGGTATCTCCGCGGGGCGTTTTCCTTCGGCGGTGATTGATGCTGCGGGTAATACCCAGACGTACGAAAAAGGCGATGAGCTGCGCCGACATAACGCCACGGTGGTGGATATTCAGCCGGATTTTGTGGTGCTGTCGATTAATGGTCGCTTGGAGCGTTTGAGCTTTCCGGCCGAAGCCGAGCAAGCCGGTTTGCTGACCGTGACGCGCACGGCTGCGCCCACCCAAATCGAACCGTCGTCAGTGGCGAAGGTGCGGCAAACCTTGGCCGCGGATCCGCAAAAGTTATTCAGTTTTCTTCGTTTTAATCCCGTGAACAAGGATGGGCACAGGTATGGATGGGGGGTCGAGCCTGGGGCTGACCGCACCCTGTTTGATGCTGCCGGACTGCAGCTGGGGGACATCGTGGTGGCGCTCAATGGTCAGTCATTGACTGAGCACACCAAAGCGATGGAGCTCTTGATGACGCTACCGGCGATGACCGAATTGGTGATGACGGTTGAGCGGCAAGAGGCGCACCACGAGTTGCGCATTCCCCTGCGTTAATGAACCGGCACTCAGTAAGACAGTGCTGAACCACTACTTCAGTGATCCTGTACCAAACGGTATTCCATCCGGGAGAGATTTCCATCGTGTTGTGGCCTAACAGTTTTGTATCCCCTCGCGCAGCGCGTGTTAGCGCCACGCGCACTTTTTGGCGTCGTCCGGCGGCCTTGATGTTGTGTCTGGCTTTAGTCGGCACAACGCTGAGCCCGCAGGTGGTATTGGCCGAAGAGTTCAGCGCTAATTTCAAAGACACCGATCTCAAAACCTTTATCGAGACCAGTGGCCGCAACCTGAATAAAACCATCATCATGGGCGCGGATGTCAAAGGCAAAGTCAGTATCCGCACCGTGACGCCGCTTAATGAGCGGCAGTATTACCAGCTGTTTTTGAATGTGCTGGAGTCGCAAGGCTACGCGGTGGTGACGCTGGATAATGGCGTGCTGAAAGTGGTGAAGTCGAATGTGGCGAAAACCGAGCCGCTGCCGGTATTGGGTGAACAGAGCGATGATTATCAGGGCGATGAACTGATCACGCGAGTGGTGCCGGTGCGCAATGTGTCGGTACGCGAGCTGGCACCGATTTTGCGCCAGATGATTGATAACGCGGGTTCCGGCAACGTGGTCAATTACGATCCGTCGAACGTGATTATGCTGACTGGCCGCGCGGCGGTGGTGGAGCGTTTGACCGAGGTGATCCAACGGGTGGATCGCGCCGGAAATAAGTCCGAAGAGGTGATCCCGCTGGAGCATGCTTCATCCTCCGAAATCGCGCGCGTACTGGAAAATCTGACCAAAAATAGCAAAGACAGCCAACCGGCGAGTATGAAATCGCAAGTGGTGGCCGATGAGCGCACCAATAGTTTGGTGATCAGCGGCGATCCGGCAATCCGCGACAAAATGAAGCGTCTGATCCGCCAACTCGACTCTGAAATGGAGCGCAGTGGCAACAGTCAGGTGTTCTACCTTAAGTACAGTAAAGCCGAAGATCTGGTGGAAGTGCTCAATCAGGTCAGCGGCTCGTTGAAAGCGGCGCAAGGGGAAGGCCAAGCGGGCGTGCGTAGCCGTCAGGATGTGGTGTCGATTGCGGCCAGCAAAACCAGCAATGCGCTGATTGTCACCGCGCCACAAGACATTATGCGCTCGCTGGAAAGCGTGATCACCCAGCTGGATGTGCGCCGCGCGCAGGTGCATGTGGAAGCGCTGATCGTGGAAGTGGCCGAAGGCAATAACATCAACTTTGGCGTGCAATGGGCATCCAAAGATGCGGGATTGATGCAGTTCTCCAATGGCACCCAGATCCCTATCGGATCTTTGGTCGGCGCGTTGTCGAAAGCCCAGCCGCAAAAAGGCTCCACTATTATCAGTGAAAATGGTGCAACCACCATTAACCCCGATAAAGAGGGGGATCTGTCAGCGTTAACCCAGCTGCTGGCCGGTTACAGCGGCACGGCGGTGGGCGTTGTGAAAGGCGATTGGATGGCGCTGGTACAGGCAGTGAAGGCTGATTCGTCATCCAACGTGCTTTCCACGCCAAGTATTACCACCTTGGATAACCAAGAAGCGTTCTTCATGGTCGGGCAGGATGTGCCGGTGTTAACCGGCTCTACCACCGGCTCGGACAATAAAAATCCGTACAACACCGTCGAGCGTAAGAAAGTCGGCATCATGCTTAAAGTTACGCCGCAGATTAACGAAGGTAATGCGGTGCAGTTGGTGATTGAGCAGGAAGTCTCCAAAGTGGAAGGCCAGACCAATCTGGATGTGGTGTTCGGCGAGCGTAAGCTGAAAACCACCGTGTTGGCCGATGATGGCGAGCTGATTGTGCTGGGCGGCCTGATTGATGATCAGGCTGGCGAAAGTGTCGCGAAAGTACCTTTGCTGGGCGATATTCCGCTGCTGGGGCATCTGTTTAAATCCACCGCCAATAAAAAAGAAAAACGCAATCTGATGGTGTTTATCCGACCAACCATCTTACGTAACGGGCTGGCGGCGGACGGCATTTCCCAGCGCAAATACAACTATATCCGCGCCGAACAAATCTACCGTGATGAGCAAGGTTTGAGCCTGATGCCACAAACCGCGCAGCCGATTTTGCCGGCCTATGGCCAGCAACCGGTGGCGGTGGAAGTACAAGCCTTCTTACAGCTTGGGAAAGATCCGCATGGCTAATCGGTTAACGGCTGAGCTGGCTACTGAACAGGGCGTTGAACTGGAATTGGAACTGGACTTGGAGCAACGCACAGCTCTGGGTGCGAACTCTCCGACCGAGCGCGCGCCGCGCTTACCCTATAGCTACGCTCGTCGCTGGCAATTATTGGCGGTACCTAATGCAGAAAATACGCATGGCTTAACGCTGTATCACGTGCATCCCTTGTCGCGCACAGTGCTGCTGGAGCTTCGCCGTGGCTTGGATACGCCTTTTGCTTTGCAGCACGTGGATGAGGCGCAGTTGGAGCTGTTGCTGGAGCAAACTTACCAGCGCGACTCGTCTGAGCGCCGTCAGTTGATGGAAGACATTGGCGCGGATGATGATTTTTTCAGTCTGGCCGAAGAGATGCCGGAAACGGAAGATCTGCTGGAAAGCGCCGACGATGCACCGATGATCAAACTCATCAACGCCATGCTGACCGAAGCTATCAAAGAGGGCGCGTCGGATATTCATATCGAGACATTCGAGAAAAGCCTGATCATCCGTTTTCGGGTTGATGGCGCGCTGCATGAGGTGCTGCGTCCGGGGCGGCGCTTGGCTTCGCTGCTGGTTTCGCGCATCAAGGTGATGGCCAAGCTGGATATCGCTGAAAAGCGGGTGCCGCAAGATGGCCGCATTGCATTGCTGCTCGGTGGCCGCGCGGTGGATGTGCGAGTCTCTACGCTGCCTTCCACCTGGGGTGAGCGCATCGTCTTGCGTTTGCTCGATAAAAATCAGTCTCGCCTGACACTGGCGCACCTTGGCATGCAGCCGGCGATGGCGGATGAACTGCGCACGTTGCTGCATCGTCCGCATGGCATTTTTCTGGTTACCGGCCCTACCGGCTCGGGGAAAAGTACCACCTTGTATGCGGGCTTGCAGGAGCTGAACGATCAGGCGCGCAATATTCTTACCGTTGAAGATCCGGTGGAATACGTCATTGAAGGTATTGGTCAGACCCAAGTGAACAGTCGGGTCGGCATGACCTTCGCTCGCGGCCTGCGCGCGATTTTGCGCCAAGACCCCGATGTGGTGATGGTGGGCGAGATCCGCGATACCGAAACGGCGGAGATTGCCATCCAAGCCTCTCTGACTGGTCACTTAGTGCTGTCGACTCTGCACACCAATACCGCCGTGGGTGCGATCACTCGTTTGCAAGATATGGGCATCGAGCCGTTTTTGCTCTCCTCCAGTTTGCTCGGCGTAATGGCGCAGCGTCTGGTGCGCACCTTGTGTCCGGCTTGCCGGCGCGCCGCGCCGGCCAATAGCGAAGAGCGCCGTTTACTCGGCATCCGTCCAGATGATTCTACT